>NZ_MKGS01000009.1:0-17786 GCF_002836905.1 Pseudomonas sp. 43NM1
CTGCCGGCGCATGCTGGCGGCAACCGGGGCGGCGCAGCACGAGCACATCATGCCGGGCAGGGCGAACAGGCCGCCGCGCAGGGTCGAGGCAAAACCGGCGCGGCCGAACAGGCGCAGCAGCCAGTCTCGTGGAATCAATACTTGCAACAGGGAACCGAGAATTACCGCGAGCACTGCGGCTTTCCAGATCGCGAGGAAATACACCTTGGCATACGCCAGCGCAGCGGCCAGTGGGTCGGCCAATTGATCGTTGATGATCGAGGCGCCGATGCTGTGACTGTCAGCGGCGACGAAGGCCTTGACGTAGTACGGCGACCATTTGACGTAATACAGGCCGACGCAGGCGACCAGCAGGAACAGGGCGGGTTTCCACCAGAATGACCAGCCCCGGGCGGGGGTGGCGGCGGTTGAGAGCGACATGGTGAGGTTCCGGGCAAGAAGAAGTTGCGCTCATGATAGCCCAGCCTCTTCTCACACGGGGTCGCGGCAACGCGTGGGACGTCGCCGACCGGTTATGTAGGACAGGCCTGCGAACCGTTATCCAGCCCTTGTTTGTAAGTGTGGCTCTGCAGGCTGGCCTTGCCGTTGTGCCAGGTCAGGGTCAGCACGTACAGCGAATCGAAGTCGCTCGATTTCCAGTCATCGGTGATGTTCTGCTTTTTGCCGACCGCGTCGCCAGCGACCTTGTTGATCAGCTCGGGCAGGTAGCCGTGGGACCACGCGGTGTAAATGATCGAGTTGTGATACTTGTCTTCGAGCAATTCGTCGGCCAGATCACTGGTGTCATTGGCCGAGTATTCGATGTTCACCGGCAAACCGAGCTTGATCGCGCTGGGGCTGATGGTCATAAGGGGACGAATGTAGCTGTAGGAATTGTCCAGCTCGCCTTCCTCGACATTGCGCGTCGGGTTGGCAGCAAACACATAGTCAGCCTTGCCGAATTTCTCTGGCAGCAACGTCGACAGGTTGATTGCGCGGTTCAGCCCCTGGCAGTTGAGCTGACCGAGGCCGCCATCGGGTTTTTCGGCGTGGCGCAGGAACACCAGGGTCTGGGTGCCGTCGGCCGGTTGGGCGCGGCTCTCGCTCGACTCCAGTGACAGGAACAGCGCACTTGCCGCGAGCACGGTCGGCAGGACGACATAAGCGCGATGCTTGAAACGTTGGGCGAATTTCAGAAGATTGATCATTGAATAAAGGGTTCTTCAGCGTATTCGATTAAGGCTGACAAACCTTTACACCGGGGGCGTCCAGCCTCGGGTGTTTTCCCTGTCGTGGTGCGGTCCGTTTCCATAATGGGCAGTGCTCAGAGTCTCTGATGCCAATTTGGTTCGATTACCGCGAGTGCGCAGCACTTTAACGGCAACCTTTGATGCAGTGGGTGAAGGATATTGACAGGATGTTGCGGAATTATTTATGAACAGATGGATGGAGAGATTGATGGAGGAGGGACAGGCAAAAAATGCTGCTGCCGAACCAGTTGATCGTCCCTTATGATCGGCGTTCCAATGTCTGTGTGGATGACCCCATGACCGATCTCTCGGCGTTCCCGATCAGTGCAAAATGGCCGGCCCAGTACCCCGACTGGGTTCAACTCTATTCCTTGCCGACCCCTAACGGCGTAAAGGTCTCGATCATGCTCGAAGAAATCGGCCTGCCGTACGAGCCGCATCGGGTGAGTTTCGAGAGCAATGATCAGCTGTCGCCGGAGTTTATGTCGCTGAACCCGAACAACAAGATCCCGGCGATCATCGACCCCCACGGGCCCGGCGATCAGCCATTGCCGTTGTTTGAGTCCGGGGCGATTCTGATCTACCTCGCCGACAAAAGTGGCCAGTTGCTCGCGCAGGAGTCGGCGGCGCGTTACGAGACTCTTCAGTGGTTGATGTTTCAGATGGGCGGTATCGGGCCGATGTTCGGTCAGGTGGGTTTCTTCAATAAATTCGGCGGCAAGGATTACGAGGACAAACGGCCGCGTGATCGTTACGTCGAGGAAAGCAAACGCCTGCTCAAGGTCCTCGATAAACACCTGGACGGGCGCGACTGGATCATGGGCGAGCGCTACACGATTGCCGACATCGCGACGTTTCCGTGGATTCGCAACCTGATCGGCTTTTATGAGGCTGGCGATCTGGTCGGCATCAGCAACTTCCCGAATATCCTCCGCGTGCTGCAGCGCTTCCTCGCGCGGCCGGCGGTGATCCGGGGTCTGGAAATTCCCAAGTAACGTTGTTCAGGATCAAGGATGGCCATGCGCTCTTATTCGTTCAAACAAGTCGATGTGTTCAGTCGCACGCCGCTCAAAGGCAATCCGTTGGCGGTAGTGTTCAACGCTGATGGGCTCAGTGATGAGCGCATGGCGGCGTTCGCGAGCTGGACCAATCTCAGCGAAACCACGTTTGTGCTGGAGCCCCGCGACCCGCGCGCCGATTACCGGGTGCGGATTTTCACCACGCTGTCCGAGCTGCCGTTTGCCGGGCATCCGACGTTGGGCACTTGTCATGCGTGGCTGGAGGCGGGCGGCGTGCCGCAGGGTGACGAGGTCATTCAGGAATGCGGCGTCGGGCTGGTACGGATTCGCCGACAGGGCGCGGAGTTGGCGTTTCTCGCGCCGCCGCTGTTGCGCACCGGGCCGGTCGAGGCTGATGTGCTGGAGCGCGTTCGACGCGGGCTCGGGTTGCCGGCAGGGGCGATCGTTCGCGCGCAATGGGTGGATAACGGTGCGGGCTGGTTGGCGGTGATGGTCGAAGATCGCCAGCAGGTGCTGGATTTGCAACCGGATCATTCGCAGATGCTTGGCCTGGCGGTGGGCGTGATCGCGCCGTGGAACGCCGAGCGTGACGGCGATAACGCGCAATTCGAAGTGCGCGCGTTTATCTCCGGCGACGGCATGCCCGAAGACCCGGCCACCGGCAGCCTCAACGCCGGCATCGCGCAATGGTTGCTGGGCGCAGGGCTGGCGCCTGAATCGTATGTGGTCAGCCAGGGCCTGAGCATGGGCCGCGCCGGGCGCATTCAAGTGGAACGGATCGGCGATGAAATCTGGATCGGCGGCGCGGCAGTGACCTGCATCGACGGCACATTGACGCTGTAACCGCCTACCGCCGCCAAACTTGTGGGAGTGAGCCTGCTCGCGATAGCGGTCGCTCAGTCACTATTAATGTCGCCTGACACGGCGCCATCGCGAGCAAGCTCGCTCCCACATTTGAACTCGGGTGGCCGCAGATTTTATGGTTGCCATCACCCCCTGTAGGAGTGAGCCTGCTCGCGATAGCGGTCGCTCAATCACCATAAATGTCGCCTGACACGGCGCCATCGCGAGCAGGCTCGCTCCTACAGGGATTTATGTTCCTTCATGGCAAATGGATGCGCCCGACGGCAATTATTGCCGGAGCGGTAACGGTTTTTTTCCAGCCTGATGTTAGTGCCCGGCGCCTGCCAGGGCATAAGCTTCGCGCCCTGATACTTTTGTCTTATCGCCGTTTTCCCAGGAATGCCCATGTCCAGCCAGTTCCCCGAAGCACGTCCACGCCGTCTGCGCCGCAATGCGAGCCTGCGCAGCCTGTTCCAGGAAACCGAATTCAGCCTGAATGACCTGGTGCTGCCGATTTTCGTAGAGGAAGAAATCGACGACTTCGTACCGATCAAAAGCATGCCCGGCGTAATGCGCATTCCCGAGTCCAAACTGGCAGGCGAAATCGAGCGTTATGCCAATGCCGGGATCAAATCGGTGATGACCTTTGGCGTCTCCCACCATTTGGACAGCACCGGTAGCGACACCTGGAACGGCAACGGTCTGGTGTCGCGCATGGCGCGAATCGCCAAGGATGCGGTGCCGGAAATGATCGTCATGTCCGACACCTGCTTCTGCGAATACACCGATCACGGCCACTGCGGCGTGGTGCACAACCATGAAGTCGACAACGACCAGACGCTGGTCAATCTGGGCAAACAAGCGGTGGCGGCGGCACGTGCTGGCGCTGATGTGATCGCCCCGTCGGCAGCAATGGATGGCCAGGTTCAGGCGATTCGCCGCGCGCTGGATGAAGCCGGTTTCACCCAAACGGCGATCATGGCGTATTCGACCAAATTCGCCTCGGCGCTGTATGGCCCGTTCCGCGAGGCCGGCGGCAGCGCGTTGAAAGGTGATCGCAAAAGCTACCAGATGAACCCGATGAACCGCCGCGAAGCGGTGCGCGAATCGCTGCTGGACGAACAGGAAGGCGCCGACGCGCTGATGGTCAAACCGGCCGGCGCGTACCTGGACATCATCCGCGACATCCGCGAAGTGTCGCGTTTGCCACTGTCGGCGTACCAGGTCAGCGGCGAGTACGCGATGATCAAATTCGCCGCCCAGGCCGGCGCAATTGACGAAGACCGCGTGGTCCGCGAAAGCCTCGGCGCCATCAAACGCGCCGGCGCCGACCTGATCTTCACCTACTTCGCCATGGACCTGGCCCTGGCCGGGATCTGACCAGCCCCACGCCCACAACGGTTTTGCGTTGGACCGGGATTTTGTAGACACATCCAATCCCCCTGTAGGAGCGAGCTTGCTCGCGATAGCGATGTGTCAGCCAACACAGATGCAAGCTGACCCACCGCATTCGCGAGCAAGCTCAGCTCCTACAGGGGATTTTTTGGGCCTTCGGCTTATTCGGTGGATAAAAAAAGCCCCGCGGTCATTTAACTGCGGGGCCTTGTTTCAAGCGGCGCAAATCAGAAGTCGATGGTGCCGGACAACTTTGCCACGCGCGGTTCGCCTTGGGTCAGGTAACCAGCCTGGGCCGATTCCCAGTATTTCTCGTTGGCCAGGTTTTCGACGTTCAAACGCAACGTCACGTCTTTCTGGTCAACCTTGAAGCCATAACGCGCGCCGGCGTCGAAGCGGTTCCAGGTCGGCAGGCTGAGGTTGTTTGCCGCGTCGGCGTACTGGCCGCCGGTGCGCAACATCCGCGCGTTCAGCGCTACGCCTTGCAGGCCCGGCACGTCCCAATCCACGCCCGCGTTGAACTGGAAGGTCGGCACGCCGATCGCGCGGTTGCCGTCGTTGGCGCCGTTCTGGGTGTTTTTCAGTTCAGTGTCCATCAGCGTCAAGCCGCTGATCAGGCGCAAGCCGTCAATCGGTTCGCCGAAGACGTTGAGCTCGACGCCCTTGTTGACCTGCTCGCCTTCACGCACATATTCCGCCGTGGTCGCGCTGGTAGCGATCGAGTAACCGTCGCTCGGCTGCTCGATACGGTACACGCCAAGGCTGGCGCCGTAGGTGCCCATGTCAATCTTGACCCCGGCTTCAACCTGCTTCGAACGGGCCGGCGCATAGACTTCGTTGCCGTTGGTCACGATCAAGTTGCCGGAAGTGGTCGGCGAGGTCGGACCTTCTGCCAAACCTTCGATGCGGTTGGCGTAGAACGACACGTGGTCCCACGGCTTGAACACGATGCCGTAGACCGGCGTGGTGATCGATTCGTCATAGGCCGAAGTGCGGCTGCCGGAGCCGTAAGGCGCATAACCGTAACCCTGGACCACCAACTGCTGGCGGCGCAGACCGACGGTCAGCAACAGGCGATCGTCGAAGAAACCAAGGGTGTCGGATACGGCGGCGCTGCGATTGAACGACTTGCCGACGATGCCCGGATCGTTGAGGTCGCCGCCCGAGAAATTGCCGACCGGCGACGGCGTGTTCACCGGGTGATAGATGTTGTTGGAGTAGCGCGTCAGGTCGAAATCGTAAGCGCTGCGCTGTTCGGTCCAGATCCCGGCGAGGCCGAAATTCAGTTTGTGGGTGACCGGGCCGGTGGCGAATCGGCCATTGAGGCCGGCCATGACGCTGGTGTTGTCTTCGTCATGCGGGATGAACGAACCGGTGGTGGTCGAAGCGCCGCTGTTGCCGACCAGCGTGGTCGAATTGTAGCGCCCGGTTTCGCGAGTGTGCTTGGCGCCGCCAGCGGCGTAGGCGATCCAGTTGTCGTTGAGGTCGTACTCGGCGCGGAGCATGCCGAACGTGTCTTCGATCTCGGTGAAACCCCATTTCGGCGCGTAGTTGGTGTCCGCCGATGGCGCGTCCGGGATGTGCGTGGTGTTGCCGAGGTTGACCGTGTTGCGCCCGCCGTTGACGCGCTGTTTCTGGTAAGCGAAATCGCCGGAAATGCGCAGCGCGTCGCCACGATAATCGAGGCCGACCGAGAACAGTTTCGAGCGCTGATTTTCGTGGTCGATGCCGGTGTCGCCTTCACGCTGGGCAAGGTTGACCCGTGCGCCGAAACGGTTGTCTTCACCAAAACGCTGACCGAGGTCGAGGTGCTGACCGAGGCGACCTTCGTCGTTGATGTCGGTGGTGAAGCGACGCAGCGGCACGTCACCGGCACGCTTGGGTTGCAAGTTGACGCCGCCGCCGATGCCGGAGCCGGTCGGGGTCACGCCGTTGATGAAGGCGTTCGGGCCTTTGAACACTTCCACGCGCTCTAGAGCGTCAGTGGAAATGATCTGGCGCGGCAGGACGCCGTACAGGCCGTTGTAGGAAATATCGTCGCCGGTCAGCGGCAGGCCGCGGATCATGAAGATCTGTGCCTGGTTGGAGAAACCGGACGCCTGGCGCACCGAAGAATCGTTGAGCAGCACGTCGGCGACGTCTTCAGCCTGTTGGTCCTGGATCAACTGTTCGGTGTAGGAGGCCATGCTGAACGGCACGTCCATCATGTCCTGATTGCCCAACACGCCCAATTGGCCGCCGCGCGCGACCTGACCGCCGGCATACACCGGGGGCAGGGCGGCTGCGGCAGTCGGGGCCTGGGCGTTGACGTTTACGTCGTCCAGCACCAAGGCTTTGCTGTCATCTTCGGCGGTGGCGGCTTGGGCGAAGACCGGCAGGGCGGAAACAGAGAGGGCGCAGAACAGGGCAAGCAACGTCGGGCGAAATGGAACGCCGGAGCGAGTTGGAGTGAGCATTGTGTCGATCCTGGCGGCGCGCCGCTGGTATGGAAATTGACGGCGCGGGGAACTCCTTGCGCAAATACGACTCCAGGCGCGAATGATAGATTTTCTCAGTCACATCCTGCAATCAGTTTGTCATCACACCACTTGCAACCACTCCCACGTAGCAGCTGCCGAGCCCGAGCGAGGCTGCGTCCGACGGCGCAGCCGTCGCCATGTCCCACGAATCTACGACGGCTACGCCGCCGAACGCAGCCTCGCCGGGGCTCGGCAGCTGCTACAAGGGGAATGGGGAAGCCACGAGGGATCGGTAACAACAAGGGAATGGGGAGCGACGAGGGATTGAGGGAACAACGGGGAACTGGGGAACAGTGGAAGATGCCCAGAGTCATGGCCTGCGCCACACGATTGATCGTATGGTTGACCTCGGCTGAACGGAATTCTGGAGCATCATGTACGCCCCCCGACTGATCATGAGCATCGCCGCACTGCTGGTTTTGGCCGGTTGCAGCACGCGGCAGACCGACGAAGCGCCGGCGCGCAAACCTGCTGAGGTGAAGGCGCAGATTGTGCGGCTATTGCCGGCGAAGACCGTCGACCGAGAAGGCTGGGCGACGGATATCTATGCCGCTTTCGCCGCGCAGGAGATTTCGCCGACCACGCAAAACCTCTGCTCGGTGCTGGCGGTGACCGAGCAGGAATCGACCTTTCAGGTTGATCCGAGCGTGCCGGGCCTGGGCAAGATCGCCCGAGACGAAATCAACCGGCGCGCCGCCAAAGTGCATATCCCCAACCTGCTGGTGAACGGCGCGCTGCAGGTCAGTTCGCCGAACGGCAAGAGTTACAGCAGCCGTCTGAATGCCGCGCGCAGCGAAAAAGAACTCAGCGCGATCTTCGATGACTTCATCGGCATGGTGCCGATGGGCCGCACTTTGTTTGGCGGCTTCAACCCGGTGCACACCGGTGGGCCGATGCAGGTCAGCATCGAATTCGCCGAGCAGCAGGCGCGCAATTACCCCTATCCGGTCGAGGGTTCGATCCGCCACGAAGTGTTCAGCCGTCGCGGCGGCATGTACTTCGGCATCGCCCATTTGCTCGGTTATCCGGTGAGCTATACCGAACCGCTGTACCGCTTTGCCGACTTCAACGCCGGTTGGTACGCCAGTCGTAACGCGGCGTTCCAGAATGCCTTGAGCCGTGCCTCGGGCATTCCGCTGGCGCTGGACGGCGATCTGATCCGCTACGGCTCGATCATGCCTGGCACCACGGAACTGGCGGTGCGCGCCCTCGGCAAACAACTGGGCATGCGCAACCCGACAATTCGCGATCAGTTGGAGAAGGGCAACAGCCTCGAATTCGAGGAAACCAAGCTGTATCAGCGGGTTTTCGCCCTGGCCGAACGGGCTGAAGGCCGCGCGTTGCCGCGAGCGGTGTTGCCGGGGATCGTGCTGCAGAGCCCGAAAATCACCCGCAAACTGACCACGGCGTGGTTCGCCAAACGGGTCGATGAGCGTTATCGGCGCTGTATGGCCAAGGGCGGTTAAGCGTTTTATCTGAGGCTGATCCGCCGAGGATCACTGTGGGAGCCGAGCTTGCTCGCGATAGCGGTCTGTCGTTCAACTCAGTGTTGAATGACATGGCCCCATCGCGAGCAAGCTCGGCTCCCACAGGAGGCTTCCTCAGGAGGTTTCCATATAGAACGGTGTCAGCCACAAATCTGCTGAATCCCGATTCGCTTCAGATCACTTTCACCGCGCGGCCGATGAACTGAATCGGCCCGGTCGGCTTGCCAATCGGCGAGCCATTGGCGCCCTCGAGCGTCAACTCGAACAATTGGTTGGGTTGCAGCGGTGGCAGCTTGTCCAGCGGCACCGACAGCGTTTGCCCAGGTTTCACCAAGCCCAGCGACACCGGGCCCTGCCAGTCGTCACCCTTGGTCCAGAACTCCAGGGCCTTGTCGCTCGGAACTTCGAACACGCCCAACGGAATCAGCTGGATTTCGCGCGGATTGCTCGCCTGAATCACCCAGCCCGGCGCCTTGTCTTGCGGGCCGACCAGCACCACCAGATAGGTCGGTTTGACCGTCGCCTGAGTCAGCAATAACGCGCCGAGCAGCAGACTGGCGGCCAACCCGGCACCGGCGAGGCCGCGCCACAGCGGCAATAAATTCCACCACGACGCTCCCCGAGGTGCAGAGCTCGGCGCTGGCCGGCGCAGTTCGTTGACGCTGCGCTCGATCCGTCGCCACAGGTGCGGCGAGGGTGTTTGTGGCTCGGCCAGATCAGTCAAACCGAGCAAACGCCGCTCCCACGCATCCACCGCAGTCTGCAACGCCGGCTCATGGCGCAGGCGTTGTTGCACCTCGTGGCGCTGCTGCGCCGGCAGTGTGCCGAGCACATATTCGCTGGCCAGTTCGTCGAGTTCTTCGGGGGTTTCGTTCGTCATCCCATGCACTCCCGCAAGGCTGTGAGGCTGCGCTTGATCCAGGCTTTGACGGTGCCCAGCGGCGTGCCGAGTCTGGCCGAGATTTGCGCGTGGGAATAACCGTCGACGTAAGCGTGCAGGATGCAGCTGCGGCGTTCGGGGTCGAGTTGTTCCAGGCAGCGGTGGATGCGTCCGGCCGGGTCGAGCGATTCGGGCGATTCAGTTGAATCGTGGAACGCCGGTTCGAAGTCATCCATCAGCGGCGTTTCGCGGCGATGGTTGCGAATCACGTTTAGCGCCAGATGCCGGGTCACGCTGAACATCCAGCCGCGCGCCGAACCACGAGCCGAGTCGAAACCGGCGGCCCCGGACCAGATCTTGATAAACGCATCGTGGACGATGTCCTCGGCCAGCGCCGTGTCACCGACCAGCCGTTTGGCGACGCCGAGCAAGCGCGGGCTCTCCTGCAAATACAACGCGTGCAGGGCCTGACGCTCGCCACGCCCGCAAGCAGCCAAATGGGCTTCGTAATCAAAAGAAAGTTCAGGCAAGGACACTGTGCGCAACCGCTGAAGTCGGGATGGTCCATGCAATCTAGCAAACAATCCCGACATGGGTAGGTGCGACGCCCGAACAAACGGTCGGGCGTGGCTGAGCTGTGTCTGGCTTAGCTGGCGGTCCAGAAGATGTAATCCGCCTGATACTTCACCACTTCCTGCTTGCCCTTGTTGGCCGCCGCGCATTCGCTGGTCGGCGCCACGCCACCCTTGAGGGCCACGCGCTGAATGTAGCTGACGCCGCTCATCGCGCCTTTGCCTTCGGCGGGATTGGCTTTGACCAGTTGATAGGGGAGGTTGCCCGGACTCGACGGCGCGACGGCCAATTGCGTGCCGGTGACTTTGGAACCGTCCTTGGCCTGCCAGGTGGCTGGTGGGCCGAAGTAGGTGCCGACCTGTTTGCCGCTGCTGTCATTGAGCACGGCTTTGGGGCCGACGAAAAACCATTCGGTCTGGCCGGCCGCGTTGGCCTTGTCCCGGCATTCGTAAGTGATCTCGCCCACCCCGGTGGTTTGCATGGCGACCTTGTGCCCGGCGGGGACTTTGACACTGTCCGGCAAGTCGCTTTGCGCATTGGCGAAAGGTACGGCGGCGAACAGACCGGCAAGGCACAGCAGCTGTTTGGCGTTCATCATTTTTCTCTCCGTAAGGGGTAACCCGCTCGGCAGCATCAGGGGCTGCTACAGGTACTACCCACGACGAAGCACTTTGGATGCAGCGCGCTGAAAATAAATTTTAAGGCCAGATTCCCGCTCCCCGGCATTCACGATTGCCCTGAAACGCCGCGTGTTCACTTGGCGACGGCTACGCCGCCGAACGCGGCCTCGCGGGGCTCGACCGCTGCTACAGGGGGATTGGGGTGTTGCGGGCTTGGGCGCGACGCCTTTCGGTGTAGCAGCTGCCGAGCTCCGCGAGGCTGCGTTCGGCGGCGCAGCCGTCGTAGACCCGGCATTCACGGTTTCCCTGATACACCGCGTGTTCACTCGGCGACGGCTGCGCCGCCGAACGCGGCCTCGCTGGGCTCGACCGCTGCTACAGGGGATTGGGGGTGTGGCGGGCTCAGGTGCGGCGACGGACAAATTTGCGCCACAGCCAGACCCACAACATCAACAACGGGAACGCCAGAATCAAGAATGGCAGCACGTAACTGCCTTTCTCCAGCGCATCCACGGCGCCGTCGGCCAGGTTGTCGAGCAGATTGCTGAACGCCCGGCTCAGGTTCGACGCGCGATTGCTGGCCGCGGTTGGCTCGAATGACAGGGTGATGCGATTGGTGTCCAGGCGTCGCTGATGGCCGGCGGCGACTTGCGCCAAGGCTTGCAGATCGTTTTCGATGCTCGCCTGTTCTTTGCTCAACACAACCAGGTCGCTGACGCTGATGTCGCGGCGGCTGGCCAGTTCATCGAGGCGCTGTTGTTGGGCCTTGAGCCGTTCCTGCTGGCGGCGGGTGTTGTCCACCGCGTCGGCAAGGTCTTCGGCGGTGGTGATGCGCTGGCCCAGTTCGCCACCCTCGGCAGCCATCGCGACCAACGGCTCGATGCCGGCAGGGACGATGCGCAAGGTGATCTCGGCGCGGCCGGCGCCTTGCTCGATGCGCAACACATTGCAGGCGCCGAACTTCGCGGTTTCACAGGCTTCGCGACTGGCCTGCAGGCGCGGGACGATTTGCGCTTCCGGGAGTTTCAATTGCACATCGTGCTCATAAGCGAGCATTGCGCCGCCGCGTCCCTGTTCACCGGCTAGACTGGCCGATGACGAGCGTTCGCTGGGGCCGCAGCCGCTCAGGGCCAGGCTGGCCAGCAGGAACCAATAGAGACGGGGCTTTGAGGCAAGTTTGCCGGCCGGGTGGCGCATGTTCTTTCCTTGAAATGTGCGGCGGGACGGCAACGGTGCGTCCCGGGTTGGCGCATCTTACCTGCATCATTCGGCTAAATGGCAGGGAACATGCTCGGCTGGCCAGCCGTCTACCGACTGACTGTTTGCTCGCGGGAGGGCGCGACATGTATCAGCTTTACGGACACCAGAATTCCGGCGCGGCGGCGATCGAAGCGGCCCTCGAACTCTGCGAGATTGCTTATCGTTTTATCGACGTTGACGGGTCGGCGGAGTCGGCGCACGCGCTGGCGAAACTCAACCCGCTGAAACAGATCCCCACCCTGGAACTGCCCGACGGCAGCATCCTCACCGAGAGCGCGGCGATCCTGATTCACCTCGGCCTGACGTTTCCGTCCTCGGGGCTGCTGCCGGATGACCCGGCGGAACGTGATCAGGCGATTCGCGGTTTGGTCTACATCGTCAGCAATTGCTACGCGGCGATTGGCATCATCGATTACCCGGAGCGCTGGCTGGTCGCGGCCGATGACGCCTCGCGCGAGAACCTGATTGCCGGCGCACGCCAGCGCCTGCACTGGAGTTGGGAAGTGTTCGCGGACCAGTTTTCCGCCGAGCTGTACCTGGACGACGAAACGCCTGGCGCGCTGGATGTGCTGGCGGCCGTGGTGTCGCGCTGGGCTGGCAGCCGCGAGCACTTGCGCACTGCGCGGCCGGGGTTTTATGCCTGGCTGACCCGCATCGACAAACACCTGACCCTGGCGCCGGTGTTTGAGCGGCATTGGCCGGCTTGAGCCAATGGCTTCGACCCACACAAAAACCCTGTAGGAGCGAGGCTTGCCCGCGAATAGGCCGTGTCAGTCGGAACAAATGTTTGCTGACACACCGCTTTCGCGGGCAAGCCTCGCTCCTAGAGGGGGATGTATCAGGTCTGCGATCGAGTACGATCACTCGCCGCGAATGTACTGTTCCAGTTGCTTGATCAATTCCGCCTGTTCGGCGATCGCCTCTTTCACCAAGTCGCCGATCGACAGCAGCCCGATCAACTGGCCGTTCTCGACCACCGGCAAGTGCCGCAGGCGTTTCTCCGACATGATGCCCATGCAGGTTTCGACGGTTTGGTGAGTGTCCACGGTAATCACCGGCGAAACCATGATTTCGCTGACCGGCGTACCGACCGAAGAGCGCCCCTTGAGCACCAGTTTGCGCGCGTAGTCACGCTCGCTGATGATGCCCACGACCTCACCATCGGCCACTACCGGCAGCGCGCCCACGTTCTTCGCGGCCATCACCATCAGCGCTTCCAGCACCATCTGATGCGGCGCGATGGTGTGCACTTCCTGATTTTGCTGGGCCTTTAACTTGAGCAGTTGGGCGACGGTTTTCATGGTGGTTTCTCTAGGTGTTGTCGTTGTCCTTGAAGAATCGTAGACGCAAGCGCTGAGGGCAAGGCAGAAAACGGCAGATAACACGCAAAAAACGCCATTTGGCGTTTTTTCTTTGAGAATTCTGTCGCGGATGAAGCGGCGTCACCGTGGGCAATGACGGGTAGAATCCTCACTCGAATCAAACCTTGAGGTTACAGCGGTGGATTTACAGCAGGGCTTCGTCCTGACCCGGCATTGGCGCGACACCCCGGCCGGCACGGAAGTCGAGTTCTGGCTGGCGACCGATGCCGGGCCTCGGCGCATTCGTTTGCCACATCAACCGTCCGTAGCTTTTATCCCGGCCGTGCAGCGCGAGCAGGCTGAAACCGTGCTGCACGGCGAAAAGAACGTCGAATTGCGGCCGCTGGCGCTGCTCGATTTCGAGCATCGCCCGGTGCTCGGGCTGTATTGCCAGCAGCACAATCAGTTGATGCGCCTCGAAACCACGCTGCGCAAGGCCGGCGTCGAGATGTTCGAGGGCGATGTGCGACCGCCCGAGCGTTACATGATGGAACGCTTCATCACCGCGCCGGTGCTATTTGGCGGCACGCCGGGTGACGATGGTCTGCTGCTCGACGCGCAAATGAAACCGGCGCCGGGTTATCGGCCGAACCTGCGACTGGTCTCGCTCGACATCGAAACCACCGCCCGTGGCGAGCTCTATTCGATTGGCCTCGAAGGCTGCGGCGAGCGTCAGGTGTACATGCTCGGCCCGCCGAATGGCGATGCCAGCGCCGTGGATTTCCAGCTCGAATACTGCGACAGCCGCACCACGCTGCTGAAAAAACTCAACGGATGGTTTGCCCGCCACGACCCCGACGCGATCATCGGCTGGAACGTCGTGCAGTTCGATTTGCGCGTCCTTCACGAACACGCCCGACGCCTCGGGGTGCCGCTGAAACTGGGGCGTGGCGGCGAAGAAATGCAGTGGCGCGAGCACGGCAGTCGCAATCATTTTTTCGCCTCGGCGGCCGGGCGGCTGATCATCGACGGCATCGAATCGCTGCGCTCGGCGACCTGGAGTTTTCCCTCGTTCAGCCTCGAAAACGTCGCGCAAACCCTGCTCGGTGAGGGCAAGGCGATCAGCACGCCTTACCAGCGCATGGACGAAATCAACCGCATGTTCGCCGAGGACAAACCAGCGCTCGCGACTTACAACCTCAAGGACTGCGAACTGGTCACGCGGATCTTCGCCAAGACCGAACTGCTGACGTTCCTCCTCGAACGCGCCAGCGTTACCGGTTTGCCGGCCGATCGCAGCGGTGGCTCGGTGGCGGCGTTCACCCATTTGTACATGCCGCTGATGCACCGTCAGGGCTTTGTTGCGCCGAACCTTGGCGGCAAACCACCAGAGGCCAGCCCCGGTGGTTTTGTCATGGATTCGCAACCGGGTTTGTACGAGTCGGTGTTGGTGCTCGATTACAAAAGTCTTTATCCGTCGATCATTCGCACATTCCTGATTGACCCGATCGGGCTGATCGACGGCCTCAAACATCCAGAGGACAGCGAGTCGGTGCCGGGCTTTCGTGGCGCGCGTTTTTCCCGCACCCGGCATTGCCTGCCGGCGATCGTCGCGCGCGTTGCCGAGGGCCGCGAAACCGCCAAGCGCGAGCGCAATGCGCCGCTGTCCCAAGCGCTGAAAATCATCATGAACGCGTTCTACGGCGTGCTCGGTTCCAGCGGTTGCCGGTTTTTCGATACCCGATTGGCGTCGTCGATCACCTTGCGCGGCCACGAAATCATGCTGCGCACCCGGCAGTTGATCGGAGCCCAGGGCCACGCGGTGATCTACGGCGACACCGACTCAACCTTCGTCTGGCTGCGCCGCGCGCACGGTCAGGAAGAAGCGGCGCAGATCGGCCGCGCGCTGGTCGACCACGTCAACCAGTGGTGGCGCGAGCATGTGCAGGAGGAATATGGGCTCGAAAGCGCGTTGGAATTGCAGTTCGAAACGCACTACAAACGCTTTTTGATGCCGACCATTCGCGGTGCCGAGGAGGGCAGCAAAAAACGCTACGCCGGGCTGGTCACTCGCGCCGATGGCACTGACGAAATGATCTACAAGGGCCTGGAAACCGTGCGCACCGATTGGTCGCTGCTGGCCCGGCAGTTTCAGCAGGAGCTGTATTCGCTGATTTTCTATCGCAAGCCTTATCAGGATTACGTGCGCGACTACGTGCGCAAAACCCTGGCGGGTGAATTCGATGATCGGCTGGTGTATCGCAAGCGCCTGCGCCGGACCCTCGACGACTACGAACGCAATGTCCCGCCACACGTGCGCGCCGCGCGCATGGCCGATGCCTACAACGAGCAGCAGGGCCGGCCGCTGCAATATCAGAATGGCGGCTGGATCAGCTACGTGATCACGGTTGCCGGGCCGGAACCGCTGGAAATCCGCAGCGCGCCGATTGATTACGACCACTACGTAACCCGCCAACTGCAACCGGTCGCCGACGCGATTTTGCCCTTTGTCGATGACGACTTTTCAACCCTGATTGGTGGGCAACTGGGCTTGTTTTAGGTCCAGCAGCGACAGCGTCCAGTCGTCCTGAATGCCGTGGAAATAACGCTCCAGCGCCTGATGAAAGACGCTGCCCTCGGGCACGACCTGAGCAAACAGGGTCATGCACGAATGAAATTTCAGGTCGTCGGGATGGCCGAAAATATCGGCCACCGAGCGTTGTTTGACGTTGAGCACTAATTGCGAGCAGGCGCGCAAACGTGAACCCAGCAGCGGGTGATTGAGGTAGGCAGTCGCCTCCTCGGCGCCGCTGATGGCGAAGTGACGCGACATCTCGCTGCCGCCCAGACCGGCGATCTGCGGGAAGATGAACCACATCCAGTGGCTACGTTTTTTGCCGTTACGCAATTCTTCCTCGACCCGCGCGTACACCGGGTCCTGCGCGTGGACGAAGCGCGGCAAATTGAACGAGTCGAGCTGATCAGTGCTTCTCATGTGGAAGCCCTCTTCATGTGGAAACGCTCTGCATGTGGAAACGCTCTTCATGTGGAGACGCTCTGCACGCGATGGCTCAGACCATGGCCAGCCGCTGCTTTCGTTGTGGCGCACGAAATGCTTGGTCCAGCGCCGTCAGGTCCGCAGCGTCCAGCTTCAGTTGTGCCGCTTGCGCGTTGAGCGTCACGTGCTCGGGGCGGACCGCTTTGGGGATGGCGATAACGTTGTCCTGGCGCAGTAACCATGCCAGCGCAACCTGTGCCGGCGACGCTGCGTGACGGGCGGCGACTTGTGCCAGCGCCGCGTTCCCGAGCATATGCCCGCCCTGGCCGATCGGACAGTAGGCCATGACCGGCAAGCGCTGTTGCTGGCTCCACGGCAGCAGGTCGAATTCGATGCCGCGTTCTTCGAGGTTGTACAGCACTTGATTAGTTGCGCAGGCGTTGGCCGGGGAGACTGAGGCCAGTTCGTGCATATCGTCGATGTCGAAATTGGACACGCCCCAGCGGCCGATCTTGCCTTCTTCGCGCAGGCGTTCGAAGGCCTCGAAGGTTTCTTCCAGAGGGTATTGGCCGCGCCAGTGCAGCAGGTACAGGTCGATGTAGTCGGTGTTCATCCGCCGCAGACTGCGCTCGATGGCTTGAGGAATGCCCTTGCGACTGGCGTTGTGCGGGTAGACCTTGCTCACCAGAAACACCTGATCGCGGCGGCCGGCGATGGCTTCGCCGACCACTTCCTCGGCGCCGCCCTCGGCGTACATTTCGGCGGTGTCGATCAGCGTCATGCCAAGGTCGATGCCTTGGCGCAGGGCCGCGACTTCGAATTTGTGCGCCGAGCGATCCTCACCCATCCGCCAAGTGCCCTGGCCGATCACAGGAACCGCAACGCCGGCCAGTTCGAGAGTACGCATGCAAAACCTCCTTCGCTAAACACAATCGATACAACAATGGGCAGCAGAAAGACGCATGGGTTCCCGTGGGATTTTGGGGTTGTTTGGATTATGGGTTCGGCGTGGACCCTGTAGGAGCTGAGCTTGCTCGCGAAAGCGGTGGGTCAGGTAATTACATGTTGGCTGACCCACCGCTATCGCGAGCAAGCTCGCTCCCACAGGGGGATTTGTGGGGTTGTCTGGATTCCGGGTTCACCCCCGGACCCTGTAGGAGCTGAGCTTGCTCGCGAAGGCGGTGGGTCAGGTGATTACATGTTGGCTGACTCACCGCTATCGCGAGCAGGCTCACTCCTACAGGGGATTTGTGGGGTTGCTTGGATTATGGAGTCACCCCCGGAACCTGTAGGAGCTGAGCTTGCTCGCGATGGCGGTGGGTCAGGTGATTACATGGTGGCTGACCCACCGCCAGCGCGAGCAAGCTTGAACTGGCCTAATGATTTTGGACACTTCAATCGGGCGCTATGATGGCGCCCAAATCTGAGGTGTTTTTGGATATGCGTAATTCTTATTCAACTGAGTTCAAACTCAAGGCTGCTGGCATGGTGCTGGATGAGGGGATATCGGTTCCCGAGGTTTGCGCCAGTTTAGATATTGGCTCTACCGCCTTGCGTCGCTGGGTCGATCAGGTGCGTAAAGAACGCCAGGGTTCGCCCCCGGTGGGAGCCAAAGCGATCACGGCTGACCAGCGAGAAATCCAGGAACTCAAAGCCTTGCTC
>NZ_MKGS01000010.1:0-17699 GCF_002836905.1 Pseudomonas sp. 43NM1
GTGTTGACGTCGCCGATGATCACCACCGCCGCGCCCAACAGGCGAGCGGAAGCGGCAGCGGCGAGGCCGACCGGGCCGGCACCCGCGATGTACACGGTGCTGCCCGGGCCGACGCCGGCGGTGACGGCGCCGTGGTAGCCGGTCGGCAGGATGTCGGAGAGGCAAGTCAGGTCGCGGATTTTTTCCATCGCGCGGTCGCGGTCCGGCAGTTTCAGCAAGTTGAAGTCGGCGTACGGCACCATCGCGTATTCAGCCTGGCCGCCGGTCCAGTCGCCCATGTCGACGTAACCGTAAGCGCCGCCGGGACGGGCCGGGTTGACGCTCAGGCAAACGCCGGTGTGCATCTCTTTGCAGGAACGGCAGCGCCCGCAAGCAACGTTGAACGGCACGGACACCAAGTCGCCGATTTGCAGGTTCTCGACGTCGCTGCCCTTCTCGATGACTTCACCGGTAATTTCATGGCCCAGCACCAGACCGGTTTGCGCCGTGGTACGACCGCGCACCATGTGTTGATCGGAGCCGCAGATGTTGGTGGAGACGACGCGCAGGATCACAGCGTGATTAATCTTCCTGCCGCGCGGGTCCTGCATTTTGGGATAGTCGATTTTCTGTATTTCGACCTTGCCGTTGCCGAGATACACGACACCACGATTACCAGACATGCTTTCACCTCGCTGTTGTTTTTATGTAGCGGTCGCGTCGCCATGGATCGGCGGCGCGTTGATTGCTCGGGTTAGTGCTTGTTTGTCTTGTGTTGCCTGTTATGGCCTCATCGCGAGCAAGCCTTGCTCCTACGGGATTGAGGTTGTCCCCAATATCGCGATTCGCTCCGACCCTGTAGGAGCGAGGCTTGCCCGCGACGGCGAATTAAAGAACGACAGTGCGATTGGCGTTTAAAAACACCCGTCGCTCAATGTGATAACCAACGGCCCGCGCCAGGGTCAGCCCTTCGATATCCCGCCCCTTGGCGATCAGATCTTCCGGGTAATGACTGTGGTCCACGGCCTCGACGCCCTGGGCAATGATCGGCCCTTCGTCCAGATCGTTGTTGATGTAATGCGCCGTCGCCCCGACCAGTTTCACGCCTTTGTTATAAGCCTGGTGATACGGCTTGGCGCCTTTGAAACCCGGCAGCAGCGAGTGGTGGATGTTGATCGCCTTGCCATCGAGCTTGCGGCACAGCTCGGGCGAGAGAACCTGCATGTAGCGCGCGAGGATCACCAGTTCCGCGCCGGATTCTTCGATCACTTGCCATACCTGACGCTCTTGCGACGGTTTGTCGTTGGGGTCGAGTGGGAAATGGTAGTACGGAATCTGGTGCCAGTCGGCGAGCGGCTTCAGGTCCGGGTGGTTGGACACCACGGCGGCCACGTCCATCGACAATTGGCCGATGCGCTGGCGGTAGAGCAAATCGTTGAGGCAGTGATCGGCCTTGGAAACCATGATCACCACTTTCGGCCGGTAGTTCGGCGCAGTCAGTTCGAAGATCATGCCGAAACTGGCGCCGCGTTCTTCGAGGCCGGCGCGGAAAGCTTGTTCGTCGAAGCCGTCGGGCTGACGGAATTCCACGCGAATGAAAAACCGACCCGAGAGCCGGTCATCGAAGGAATGGTGCTCGGTGACGTAGCAACCCTGCTCGAACAAAAAGCGCGTCACCGCGTCCACGGTGCCGAGCACGCTGGGGCAGTCGGCAGTCAGAATCCATGTGTCTGGGGCGCGGCTCATAGTGCGGTGACTCCTGTTCATTGTGCGGGGTGTCAGGAAAATCCCCCCCTCACCCTAGCCCTCTCCCCAAAGGGGCGAGGGGACTGACCGAGTTGTTCCTGCAGCTACATCGACCTGAAATACCGAGTTGAACTCAGGCTCTTCAAAAGCGATTTCAAGTCGAACACAAATAGCGACAACACTAGAGATCCGCCCCCTTTCCCCCTCTCCCCTCTGGGGAGAGGGTTGGGGTGAGGGGTCGATCTAAAGCCAGCCTCAATATCGAGGCCAACTCAATCGAGGCCAACTCAAACTGCTTTAAGCCTGAACGCTCAGCCCGTATTCGGCCGCCGCATCCTGCAGCCACAACCACCAGTAATCCGAAAAGCTGCGGCGGATCAGCAGTTCCCAAGTGTCTTCAGCTGTGTGACGAATCACCAGTTGCGACTTGGCGAACACGGTGCCGACGGCTTTGCCCACCGGGAAGCTGTTCGGGTGCACGTCGTAGCTGGTGGATTTCATCAGCACCTGGCGCACGTTCGGGCCGCTCAGTTCAAGGATTTGCTGGCCGCCGCTGACGTTGACGATCTGGATGTGCAGGTCGCCCAGCGCTTCACGGAGTTTTTGCTCGGCGGCGAATTCTTCGCCGCTCGGCACGATCAGCAGCCACTCGTCCGGGCCCATCCATTGCAGGCTGGTTTCACCCTTGATGATGACGGCCAGCGCGCCGGGCAATTCGATGCCCAAGGCTTTGTGCACGCCTTCACTGAACGCCGGATCGTGGCCATCGCCACGAAGGGTCAAGTGGCCGAGGAGTTTTTTCTCACGCACGATCACGCCGGCGCTTTTGCGGCCCTTGCCCACCAGGCTGGCGAGGTCGGCATGATGCAGCGACGACTCGGCTTTGGCCCCGGTGGTCGGGCGTTGTTGGTAAACATTGGCTGCGGTCATAAAGCACCTTTCTGAATTCGTACGACACACCTGTGGGAGCAAGGCTTGCCCGCGATTGGGGCGACGCGGTTCGGCTGATACACCGCGTCATCGTTCATCGCGGGCAAGCCTTGCTCCTACAGGGTGTGTGTGGTTACACGTTCTGGCGATCACCTTTCGGGTCGAAGAACACCGAAGAAACAATCTCCGCCTCGATCACGCTGCCATCCGCCAGCGGCGCAAAAACCCGCTCGCCGATGCGCTTCAAGCCGCCCTTGACCACGCCCATGGCAAACGAATAGCCCAAGGAGTTGTGCAAGTAGCTGGAGGTGACGTGGCCAACCATCGTCATCGGAATCGTCTGCTTGGTGTTGAACACCAGTTGCGCGCCTTCCGGCAGCCATTGAGTCGGATCGATCGGCTTCAAGCCGACCAACTGTTTGCGCTGTTCACGCACACAATCTTCGCGATTCATCCCGCGCTGGCCGATCCACGAAAACGGCTTGGTGCGACCGACACACCAACCCATGTTCAGGTCGTCCGGGGTCATCGAGCCGTCGGTGTCCTGGCCGACGATGATGAAACCCTTCTCGGCCCGCAGCACGTGCATGGTCTCGGTGCCGTACGGCGTCAGGTTGTATTGCTTGCCGGCCTCGACGATTTTCTCCAGCACGCCCATCGCATAGTCGGCCTGCACGTTGACTTCGTACGACAGCTCACCGGTAAACGAAATCCGGAAAACCCGTGCCGGCACACCGCCGACCTGGCCTTCTTTCCAGGTCATGAACGGGAACGCTTCGTTGCTCAGGTCAATGTCGGTGACTTCGCTGAGCAGCTTGCGGCTGTTCGGCCCGGACAGGGTCATGGTTGCCCAGTGATCGGTCACGGAAGTGAAGTACACCTTCAAATCTGGCCATTCGGTCTGCTGGTAGATTTCCAGCCATTGCAGCACGCGTGCCGCGCCGCCCGTGGTGGTGGTCATGACGAAATGGTTGTCGGCCAGGCATGCAGTCACGCCGTCGTCGAAGACCATGCCGTCTTCTTTGCACATCAAGCCGTAACGCGCCTTGCCGACGTCGAGCTTGGTCCAGGCGTTGGTGTAGATGCGGTTGAGAAACTCGCGCGCATCCGGGCCTTGAATGTCGATTTTGCCGAGGGTCGAGGCGTCGAGCAGGCCGACGCTGTCGCGCACGGCTTTGCATTCGCGCTTCACCGCCGCGTGCAAGCCTTCGCCGTTTTTCGGGAAGTACCAAGGGCGTTTCCACTGACCGACGTCTTCAAACTCGGCGCCATTTTTCACGTGCCAGTGATGCAGCGCGGTGTGGCGAACCGGTTCGAAAATGTGCCCACAGTGACGACCGGCCACCGCGCCGAAAGTCACCGGCGTGTAGTTCGGGCGGAACATCGTGGTGCCCATCTGCGGGATGGTCACGTTCAGCGAGCGGGCGGCGATGGCCAGGCCGTTGACGTTGCCGAGCTTGCCCTGATCGGTGCCGAAGCCCAGCGCGGTGTAGCGTTTGACGTGCTCGACCGACTCGAAACCTTCACGGGTCGCCAGCTCGATACCGCCCGCGGTGACGTCGTTTTGCAAGTCGACGAATTGCTTCGGCGCACGCGCCGAGTTCTTTTCATGCGGCACCTGGAACAGCGCCAGAGTCGGCTCTTCGAGACGGCTCAGGGCTTTCGGCAAGGTCGCTTCGACCAACCCGAAACCGGCTTCGCTGGCGGCGCGCACGCCTCCCTCAAAACCATCGGCCAGCGAATCGCCGAGGCCGTAGACGCCATTGATGCCGCCGACGCACACGCGTTTCTGCGGTGCTTCGCCCGGTACAAAACCGAGGATGTCTTCACGCCAGGTCGGTTTGCCGCCCAAGTGCGAAGCCAAGTGAACCACCGGGCTGTAACCGCCGGAAGTCGCCACCAGATCGCAATCGAGCCATTCGCCCGGACTGGTCACCGCGTGTGCTTTCACATCAATTGCGGCGACGCGTGCAGCGCTGACGCGCTTGGTGCCGCGCGCTTCGATCACCGCGCTGCCAGTGAGGATGCGAATGCCTTTGGCGCGTGCTTCTTCAACCAACGCACCGCGCGGGTTGCTGCGCGCATCGGCGATGGCCACGACTTGCAGGCTGGCGTCGAGCCAATCCAGGGCCACGCGATAGGCGTGATCGTTGTTGGTCGAGAGGACGAGTTTTTTCCCCGGAGCCACGCCGTAGCGGCGCACGTAAGTCGAGACAGCGCCGGCGAGCATGTTGCCCGGCACGTCGTTGTTGCCGTAGACCAGTGGCCGCTCGCAAGCGCCGGTGGCCAGCACCACACGCTTGGCGCGGACCCGGTGAATGCGCTGACGCACCTGACCAATCGGTGCGCGGTCGCCGAGGTGATCGGTCAGGCGCTCGTGAATGGTCAGGAAGTTGTGGTCGTGATAACCGTTGACCGTGGCGCGCGGCAACAGCAGCACGTCCGGGGTGTTTTTCAGTTCTTCGATGACGCTGGCGACCCACTCGATAGCCGGTTTGCCATCGAGGCTTTCGCGCGAATCGAGCAGGCTGCCGCCGAATTCTTCCTGCTCATCGGCAAGAATCACCCGTGCGCCACTGCGCGCCGCCGCCAATGCCGCCGCCAGACCAGCAGGGCCGGCGCCGACGATCAGCACGTCGCAGTGCTGGTTCATGTAGTCGTAAGTGTCCGGATCGTTCTCGGTCGGCGAGCGGCCAAGCCCGGCAGCCTTGCGGATGTACTTTTCGTAAGTCATCCAGAACGATTGCGGGTACATGAAGGTTTTGTAGTAGAAACCCGGCGGCATCAGCTTGCCGCCGACCTTGCCGAGAATGCCCATCATGTCGTTGTTGACGCTCGGCCAGCCGTTGGTGCTGGTCGCGACCAAACCTTGGTACAGCGCTTGTTGCGTGGCGCGCACGTTGGGAATTTGCGTGGCTTCGGTGGCGCCGATCTGCAGCACCGCGTTCGGCTCTTCGGCACCGGCGGCAAAGATGCCGCGCGGACGCGAATACTTGAAGCTGCGACCGATGATGTCGACACCGTTGGCAATCAGCGCAGCGGCCAGCGAGTCGCCTTCGAAGCCTTTGTAGGTCTGGCCGTTGAAGGTGAAGCTCAGCACTTTGTTGCGGTCGATCCGTCCACCGTTGGACAGGCGATTGATCTGGCTCATACCTTCTCTCCCAGAGCCGTGGCGGCCGCTTTCGGGCTATCGGTCTTGTCGGTGAATTGTGGCTTGGCGCCGATCTTGTAGGTTTCCAGAATCTCGTAGGTCACGGTGTTGCGGGTCGCGTTGAAGTACTGGCGGCAACCGGCGGCGTGAATCCACAGTTCGTGGTGCAGGCCGCGCGGGTTATCGCGGAAGAACATGTAGTCGCCCCACTCCTCGTCGGAGCAGGCCGCCGGGTCCAGTGGGCGCGGAATGTGCGCCTGGCCGGATGCGTGGAATTCCTCTTCGGAGCGCAGCTCGCCGCAGTGAGGACAGAAGATGTGCAACATAGGAAATTTCTCCTGTTAGTGGGCGACGGCCGCAGCGCCGTGTTCATCGATCAACGCACCGTTGTGGAAACGGTCGATGGAGAAAGGTGCGGCCAATGGGTGCATTTCACCCTTGGCCAGACTCGCGGCAAATACGTTGCCCGAGCCAGGTGTGGCCTTGAAGCCGCCGGTGCCCCAACCGCAGTTGAAGAACATGTTCGGCACCGGAGTTTTCGAGATGATCGGGCACGCATCCGGCGTGGTGTCGACGATGCCGCCCCACTGGCGGTTCATGCGTACGCGCGACAACACCGGGAACATTTCGACGATGGCTTGAATGGTGTGCTCGATCACCGGGTACGAACCGCGCTGGCCGTAGCCGTTGTAGCCGTCGATACCGGCGCCGATTACCAGGTCGCCCTTGTCGGACTGGCTGATGTAACCGTGCACCGCGTTGGACATGATCACGCTGTCGATAATCGGCTTGATCGGCTCGGACACCAGCGCTTGCAGCGGGTGGGATTCGATCGGCAGGCGGAAACCGGCGAGCTTGGCCATGTGCCCGGAGTTACCGGCAGTCACTACACCGACGCGCTTGGCGCCGATGAAGCCTTTGTTGGTTTCAACGCCGATGCACACGCCGTTTTCCTTGCGGAAACCGATCACTTCGGTCTGCTGAATCAGGTCCACGCCGAGTGCGTCAGCGGCACGGGCGAAACCCCACGCCACGGCATCGTGACGGGCGACGCCGCCGCGACGCTGGACGGTGGCGCCCATCACCGGGTAGCGAGTGTTTTTCGAGCAATCGAGGTACGGAATCTCGTCGGCCACTTGCTTGGCATCGAGCAGCTCGCCGTCGACGCCGTTGAGGCGGTTGGCGCTGACCCGACGCTCGGAATCACGAATGTCTTGCAGGGTGTGGCACAGGTTGTAAACGCCGCGCTGCGAGAACATCACGTTGTAGTTCAAGTCCTGGGACAGGCCTTCCCACAGTTTCATCGCGTGTTCGTACAAGTGCGCCGACTCGTCCCAGAGATAGTTGGAGCGGACGATGGTGGTGTTGCGCGCGGTGTTGCCGCCGCCCAGCCAGCCTTTCTCGACCACGGCGACGTTGGTGATGCCGTGCTCTTTGGCCAGGTAATAAGCCGTGGCGAGACCATGCCCGCCACCGCCGACGATGACCACGTCATAGACCTTTTTCGGGGTCGGCGTGCGCCACATCTTCTGCCAGTTTTCGTGATGGCTGAGGGAGTGCTTGAAGAGGCCGAAGCCTGAGTAGCGTTGCATAGTCATTTACTCCAAAACCGCTCAGCGATAAACCGGGAAGTCTGCGCACAGGGCCGACACTTGCTGCGCGACATTGGCCTCGACGTCGGCATCGCCGAGGTTGTCGAGGATGTCGCAGATCCAGCCGGCCAGCGTCACGCACTGGCTGACCTTGAAACCGCGCGTGGTCACCGCCGGGGTGCCGATGCGCAGGCCCGAGGTCACGAACGGCGACTGCGGGTCGTTCGGCACGGCGTTCTTGTTGACGGTGATGTGGGCGCGGCCGAGTGCGGCGTCCGCCTCTTTGCCGGTGAGGCCCTGACGGATCAGGCTGACCAGGAACAGGTGGTTGTCGGTGCCACCGGACACGACGTCATAGCCGCGCTCGATGAACACGCCGGCCATCGCCTGGGCGTTGTCGATCACTTGTTGTTGATAGGCTTTGAAACCTGGCTCCAGCGCTTCCTTGAAGCACACCGCTTTACCGGCAATCACGTGCATCAACGGGCCGCCCTGACCACCGGGGAACACCGCCGCGTTGAATTTCTTTTCCAGTGCTTCGTTGGCCTTGGCCAGGATCAAACCGCCACGCGGACCGCGCAACGTCTTGTGGGTAGTGGTGGTGACCACGTCGGCGTACGGCAGCGGGTTCGGGTACAAACCCGCGGCGACCAGACCGGCAACGTGAGCCATGTCGACGAAGAAGTACGCGCCAACCTTGTCTGCAATCTCGCGAAAGCGCGGAAAGTCCAACGTCTTCGAATACGCCGAGAATCCGGCGATGATCATTTTCGGTTTGTGCTCGACCGCCAGACGCTCGACTTCGTCGTAGTCGATCAGCCCGGTTTTGGTGTCGATGCCGTACTGCACGGCGTTGTACAGCTTGCCGGAAAAGCTCACTTTGGCGCCGTGGGTCAGGTGACCGCCGTGGGCCAGGCTCATGCCCAGCACGGTGTCGCCGGCGTTGAGCAATGCCAGGTAAACCGCAGCGTTGGCCTGGCTGCCGGAGTGCGGCTGGACGTTGGCGTAATCGGCGCCGAACAGTTGCTTGGCGCGTTCGATGGCCAGCGCTTCAACCTTGTCGACGTGCTCGCAGCCGCCGTAGTAGCGCTTGCCCGGATAACCTTCGGCGTATTTGTTGGTCAGGCCGCTGCCCTGCGCTTGCATGACGCGTTTGCTGGTGTAGTTCTCTGACGCGATCAGTTCGATGTGATCTTCCTGGCGTTGCTCCTCGGCATTCATCGCCGCCAGCAGTGCATCGTCGTAGCCCTTGATCTGGTCTTGCTTGCTGAACATCGCGTCTCTCCCAGCGGCATCTATGCGCCATTCGTCTCGGTAAGGCCCTGGCAATTTCGGCAGTGCCCTTTGATGCGATGGTATGACCGGCGCAGACAGGTCAAATGCCTACGGACGCCACGCAAAGGTGCGTTTACGACATGCGCTGAAATGGCTGGCGCGACACAAGCTTTGAACCCGCCAGGAACTCATGTGGGAGCGAGCTTGCTCGCGATGGCGATGGGTCAGGCAACATCGACGGTGGCTGTGCTGGCCTCATCGCGAGCAAGCTCGCTCCCACAGGGGTCAGGCGATTACCTGGCGGACGGCGAGCAACAGCAAAAAATGCAGCGGATACAGCGCATACGCCCAGCGGCGCATCGGTGGCGGCTTGACGCTTTTAGCGTGTCGCAACAAGAACACTCCCAGCACTGGCGCGATCAGGCAAATCACAAAACCGCCAATCGCCGTGCCGTTGCCCCAGCGCGCCGCACTGTACAGCACTTGCCATTGGTTGGCCGCCAGACAGACGATCCCCGGCAACAGGCTGAAATACCATGGCCGGCGAAACACCAGAAGCATCGCCAGCGGCAGCAGCACGCCGAAAAACCCGAACATCAGCCGTTGTGCAAACAATGCCGCAATCACCACCGCGCCCACCGCCAGCCATCGCGATTGCAGCGTCGGTCGCCGCCAGCCGCGCGCCAGCAGCAGACCGAGGACCAGGGTCGGCATCACGTTCAACGTGTCGGGATCAGGAATAAACAGTCGATAGGGGATTTCGCTGATCGCACTGAACAGCAGCAACCAGCCCAGATAACGCCACTGGCCGTTCGCGGCCGCCGTGTTGGCCCGCGCCAGATTCGCCGCCATCGCCAGGCAAAACCACGGAAACGCCAGCCGCCCCGGCACATACAGGAAATCGACGGAGTAACCGACATATCGCAGGTGATCGAGCACCATGCTCATCAGCGCCAGCCACTTGAGCAGATCCAGCGCGCCGTCCCTTTGCGTCATGTGCATAATTGCCCGTCAATTGTGTAATTTTCTGACAGCATCATCGCGTGTGCTCCCCGGACGATCTTCGGTAAAGTGCGCACCATCATTGACCCCGAGGCCCTTCACCATAAGGGCCTTGCACACGGAATCAGGCCATGACCGATAAGAGCCAACAATTTGCCAGCGACAACTATTCCGGCATCTGCCCTGAAGCCTGGGCCGCCATGGAACAGGCCAACCACGGCCACCAGCGCGCTTACGGCGACGATGAATGGACCGCACGCGCGTCCGACGATTTCCGCAAATTGTTCGAAACCGACTGCGAAGTGTTTTTCGCCTTCAACGGCACTGCCGCCAACTCGCTGGCCCTGTCGTCGCTGTGCCAGAGTTACCACAGCGTGATCTGCTCGGAAACCGCCCACGTCGAAACCGACGAATGTGGCGCTCCGGAATTCTTCTCCAACGGTTCGAAACTGCTGGTCGCGCGCACTGAGAACGGCAAGCTGACCCCGGAATCGATCCGCGAAGTCGCGCTCAAGCGCCAGGACATCCACTACCCGAAACCGCGCGTGGTCACGCTGACTCAAGCCACCGAAGTCGGCAGCGTCTACACCCCGGAAGAAATCCGCGCGATCAGCGTCACTTGCAAAGAACTCGGTTTGAACCTGCACATGGACGGCGCGCGTTTCTCCAACGCCTGCGCCTTCCTCGGCTGCACGCCGGCGGATCTGACCTGGAAAGCTGGCGTTGATGTGCTGTGCTTCGGCGGCACGAAAAACGGCATGGCGGTGGGCGAGGCGATTCTGTTCTTCAACCATAAACTGGCGGAAGACTTCGACTATCGCTGCAAACAGGCCGGGCAACTGGCTTCGAAAATGCGCTTTCTCTCGGCGCCGTGGGTTGGGATTCTGGAAAACGACGCCTGGCTGAAATACGCCAAACACGCCAACCGTTGCGCGCAATTGCTTGCCGAACTGGTCAGCGATATTCAAGGCGTGGAATTGATGTTCCCGGTGCAGGCCAACGGCGTATTCCTGCAACTCTCGGAACCGGCGATCGCCGCCCTCACCGCCAAGGGCTGGCGCTTCTACACCTTCATCGGCAACGGCGGCGCCCGCTTTATGTGCTCATGGGACACCGAAGAGGAACGCGTGCGTGAATTGGCGGCGGATATCCGCGAAGTCATGTCCCGCTGAGCCCTCCCCTCCCCTGCCGGACCTGACGGACCCGTAGGAGCTGTCGAGCCCCCGCTCACATGCCGCCAAAAGTGCCGAGCCGCATCCCAAGTTGCCGGGCACGATTTTCGGGGCTCGCGGGAGTCCTTCAAACATGCACGAACGCCGGCGATCATGGCGGATCCCGCGCACATCATTCTGGACAGCGCTGGCCGCAGCATTACCGGGCGGTTGCTGATTGATGAGGAGGTTTTGCGCGAAAGCGGAGTGACGGATTTCGAGGGGTATCGGTTTGAACCGGGCGCCACCGACAAACTGATGCCGGACCTGTTTGTCGATTGAGGGGTTTGTAGTGTCAGCTGGGTCCACCCCTCTCCCTAACCCTCTCCCCAAAGGGGCGAGGGGACTGACCGAGGTGCTCTTAGAGCTACGTCGACCTGAAAAACCGAGTCGAACTCAGGAATGGAATGACCTCGATACTTGAAATCCAGAGTCGAACTCAGGAATTGAATAGCCTCGATACTTGAAATCCAGAGTCGAACTCAGGCTTTGAATAGCCTCGATACTTGAAATCCAGAGTCGAACTCAGGCTTTGAAAACAACGAAGATCTGCTCCCTTTCCCCCTCTCCCCTCTGGGGAGAGGGTTGGGGTGAGGGGGTGGTTCTTGAAGTTAACGAATCATCAGAACTCAATCCGCACGTCGCCCTTCGGCACGCTGCAGCAGGACAGGATGTAGCCTTCGGCTTCGTCTTCTTCGGTGATCCCGCCGTTGTGTTCCATGTCGACTTCGCCGCCCAGTTTCAGCACTTTGCAGGTGCCGCAAATGCCCATGCCGCAGGCTTTCGGGATCAGCAGGCCGAGCTTGGCGGCGGCGGCGTGCACGGTTTCGCCCGGCGCCACGCGAATGCTTTTGCCCGAAGAGATGAACTCCACTTGATGCAGGTCTGCCAAATCGACTTCTGGCGCATCCGCAGCGATTTCCGCCTGTTCCACCGCATCGGCGCGGGCCTCCGGTGGGGTCGCGCCGAAGGATTCTTCGTGATACCGCGACATGTCGAAACCGACCGCTTCGAGCATGCGCTTGACCGCGTTCATGTACGGCGTCGGGCCGCAGCAGAAAACTTCGCGCTCCAGGAAATCCGGCGCCATCAGTTCGAGCATCTTGTGGTTCAGATAACCGCGATAGCCGGCCCACGGCTCGCCCAGACCGTGCTTCTCGCAGATCAGGTGCAGGCTGAAGTTGTCGATCCGCGACGCCATGTGTTCCAGCTCGCGGTGGTAAATGATGTCTTTCGGTGAACGTGCGCTGTGGATAAACACCATGTCGACGTTGCCGTTGGTGTCGTAAAACCAGCGCGCCATCGACATCACCGGCGTGATGCCGACGCCGCCGCTGAGGTAGAGCACTTTCGGCGCGGTGAAATCCATGGCGTTGAACAGCCCGACCGGCCCGTGCACCGCCAGCTCCTGGCCCTCGTGCAAGGTGTCGTGCAACCAGTTGGAAACCTTGCCGCCCGGCACGCGTTTGATCGTCACCGAAAAGCTGTACGGCACCGATGGCGAACTGGAGATGGTGTAGGAGCGCATGATCGGCACGCCTTCGATTTCCAACTCCAGGGTGACGAACTGCCCCGGTTTGAAGAAGAACAGAATCGGCTGATCGGCCATAAAGCAGAAGGTGCGCACGTCCCAGGTTTCCTGGATGACTTTGACGCAACGGACGATGTGTCGACCATTGGCCCAGGTCTGGGTGGTAACCGGATTCAGGAAGCTGTTGGACATGCTGTTCTCCGTAGCCGTGTGTCGGCCTTATGTTGGCGATTCTGCGTATAGCGCGAGTCGCCCATTTACCTATCTGCGACATTCACATACTTATCGCGACCAGCCCCCAACTACCGGGGGTTGCGCGTCGGGAACAGATTGGGCCATGTCGCCCATGGATAAGGTTCTGGCGTGCGCCGGCCCCACACTCGCCCCATACCTATACACATTCCTTACACCTTCAATTAGCACCTTGCGTCGCAACCCTGATTAGCCACTTTCGCCGGCCACACAGAATGGCCTTGAGGATCAAATCGATGGACGTCACCGCAAAAATCAGCTTGGGCGATCCGCTGGAACCCGCACGCAAGGCCACCGCGCAGATGCTGCAAGAACGCGAGCGCACTTTCTCGCTGCCGCAGCCGTTTTACTCTGACGAGCGGCTGTTCGATATCGACATGCAGGAGATTTTCCAGAAAGAGTGGTTGATCGCCGGCATGACCTGCGAGATCCCGGGCAAGGGCAACTACCTGACGCTGCAAATCGGCAAGAACCCGATCATCGTGATTCGCGGTGCCGAAGGCGTGGTGCACGCGTTCCACAACGTCTGCCGCCACCGCGGTTCGCGGCTGTGCACCAGCGACAAGGGCAAGGTCGCCAAACTGGTCTGCCATTACCACCAGTGGACCTACGAACTCGACGGTCGCCTGCTGTTCGCCGGCACCGAAATGGGCGCCGACTTCGACATGAAGCAGTACGGCCTCAAACCGGTGAACGTGAAAACCGCTGGCGGCTACATCTTCATCAGCCTGGCCGAGAATCCGCCGGCGATTGATGACTTCCTGTCGACGCTGAACCATTACATGGAACCGTACGACATGGAGAACACCAAGGTGGCCATCACCACCACCCTGGTGGAAAAAGCCAACTGGAAACTGGTGCTGGAAAACAACCGCGAGTGTTACCACTGCAACGCCTCGCACCCGGAACTGCTGAAAACCCTGCTGGAATGGGACGACGTCACCGACCCGCGCGCCGATCAGGCATTCAAGGATCACGTCGCCGCGTCCGCCGCCGCATGGGACGCCGAAAAAATCCCTTACGCCCACGCCAGTTTCGGCCTGCGCAACCGCATCGTGCGTATGCCGCTGCTCAAGGGCACCGTGTCGATGACCCTCGACGGCAAACAGGGCTGCGCCAAACTGATGGGCCGGATCAAAAACCCGGACCTCGGCTCGATGCGCATCCTGCACCTGCCGCATTCGTGGAACCACTGCATGGGCGACCACATCATCGTCTTCACGGTGTGGCCGATCAGCGCGCAGGAAACCGTGGTCACCACCAAATGGATCGTGCACAAGGACGCGGTTGAAGGCGTCGATTACGACGTCGACCGCATGCGTCAGGTCTGGGACGCGACCAATGATCAGGACCGGCGCCTGGCCGAAGAAAACCAGCGCGGAATCAACTCCACGGCTTATCAGCCAGGGCCTTATTCCAAGACGTACGAGTTCGGCGTGGTGAATTTCGTCGATTGGTACAGCGAGCGGTTGCTGAACAATCTGGGGGCCGAGCCTGCGGCCTACCTCAAAGGGGTTCCGGTTCAAGGCTGATTGCTCAGACAGCGGTTCCAACCATCCACAACAAAGGGCGCTCAGCGCCCTTTGTCAGTTATGTCGTTTCAGATATCCACACTGTCCAAAAACTGTCGAGTGCCTGTATCAAGTTCGATTCCGGCAGGCGCGAGATTGGCTGGAACAAGCATTATATTTTCGCGGATATTGGTTTCGCCCAGCTTGTCGATGATCTGCTGGCGAATTGCCGAATAGTTCGACTCGATCAATTCAGCCTTGAATGAACTGACGCTTACATTGCCCAAAATATCCTTTACTGCAAACTTCTGATTAAACAAATCCGCTTCGACCGACTCAAGCGTCTTGAAATAAATACTGCAAATGGACAATCGACTGCCGCTGTGAACAACGCTGAGTTGCAGATTAATGACCGAGATTGTCGACGGCACTGGCGGTACTTTTTCTTCTACCTCGAATTCGACGTGGGTTTTGCTATTGTACAAAAGCGCAGGCGCACTGGACTCAGGCAGTTCCAGCCAAAGACCAATCCCCTCCTCAATGCAATCTACCAAGTTGGTATCCAGCGTCTTGAAAAATGTCGCCTGCAAAATCTTCATCAAAGTTAACGAGCGAATCAGCGGTGGCACAGGATAGCTGATCGTATTGGAGTTGGTTATTTGCCAGAATACTTTCCCCAACGAGTTGCGATACATATCCAGCCAGGCCGCAGGATCAATAAAACGTGATGTCAGTTTTTTATCAGCAGCCAACTGGCATAACAAATTGGAATTGACTACATCCTGCACAACAGTGGCGTTCGTTACCGAAGGCGCGGCGACTAGCAAATTACCTGATACGACGTAAGTTTCGGCGGCAGGCAAGCTCATGGCGAATCATCCTTGAATAATGATGACGCGAAGAAGACAAACCCGGCACCTGAGTGCCGGGTTCGCATCAGGACAATTAAATATCCAGGTCTTTGACAAAGTTTTTGGCGTTATCACCAAGCTTGTCGATAACAGCCTGGCGAACCTGTTTGTACACCGATTCGTTCAGGACAATCTGTTGCGCCGCCCGGTACATCCGAGACGATGATGAACTCCAGTGCCAGAACAGGAAGCTGCCGGACTGCACCGTCGTCGTCGCGTTGACGCACGTCAGCACCATAATCACGTTACCGCCGGTGTCCTGCGCCACCGGAAGGATCTGGAAGGTGCCGGTGCCGCTCTTGGTGCTGCTGTTGTCGAAGAGTTTCAGCGCGCCTTGATTATTCGGATTGGATTTCAATGCCTCGAAAGTTTGCGCCACCACTAGATACAGGGCTGACTCGGGAGCAACCACCTGAGCGAGAACTTCCAGCACCACCTGGTCCATCGTGACATCGGTATTCTTTGGCTGATAATCGGAGTAAGCACTTGATACACGACCCCAGCCCAGATTCGCCAGACCTTCGGTATAAAATTTGAACCACTCCTGCTTCTGCGAATCCGGATCAAACTTTTTGTCAGCCGCCAGTTGCATCAACAACGTGCTGTTCTGCACATCGTCGCGGGCTTGATCAGTAAGCCCTGACACAAAAGAAACCACACTGCCTTTGACCACCGCCGCGCCATTCTCATCAGCACTGGCACGCACCACTGCTGATCTTTCGCGAGAACTTACTGCGGCCGGTGCTTCTGGAATTTCAAGTTTCGAGATCCAGGCCAGACGTTCTACATGGCTTTCGATAACACTCATGACAATGCTCCATATTGTTAAGAAGTTAGTTACACGATTGGCTGCCACCGCCGAGCTGACTGTTTTAACAGATCAGCCGCGCACGCAATAACGTGAACGCTGGTAGGCGTCATTATCTATTCATAAACGCAGTGAATCCCGCCGATGATGCAACGGCAGACTTGGATTTAATCCAGTCGAAGAAGATATCGGTTATAGCGCGGCAGACAAACGAAGGTCGTGCGGTAAGTTTCCATGATCTCTCTCCTTGAGAAATGCGAGTACGCAATGGTATTCCGTCCAGTGCTTTTTGCCAGTGACAGTTAAGTCTTGAAGCCACCATGTGTCAATGTGCCTTTATAGACTTATAAGGAGTTATCTAGAGAATTTTCAGGGCCATTGGCGATAACTTCCATGGTGGTTTTGTTGCTGCCACTCAAGCGTGTTCTGGCGGACTGAAGTGACACGGAACGCGGGAGCGCATTAAAACTGTACGAAATTTGATCTATTGCGTTTGGGACTAGACGTAGCGTGGTTTGCGGGGTTTAGCGAACAAGTTATCCACAAGCCCACCCACAGGTATTGGGGACAACTGAGGTTGCTCGCGAGAAATGATCGATAAATAGTGAATAAAAACCGTGACTTATTCGGAAGTACACTTTGAGAGCGGGATTGGTTGTTTTTTGATCGAAAGGTTGCAAGGCACGGTTTGTATAGCCTGTAGAGGATGGCAAACATGTTATCCACAGAAGGGCTAACAGACTTTGGGGGCAACTTTGCCTGGTCTGTGGAAAACGGCGGATCGCGGCGATAAATCCGGGGTTGGGGTAAATTTTCGGAGGGAAAAGGCTGAATTGGTTGTTTATTGATCGATCACGTGTAAGGCCCGATTTATAAGGCGTGCAGCGGACAGCGAACATCTTATCCACAGAAGCGCCAACAGAGATTGGGGGCAAGTGTGGATGCTCGAGCAGAGTTATCCCAAGGAAAAAGCCAGGAAAAACCGCGAGTTAGGCTGGTTGTTTTTTGTACGAGAGGCTGCAGGGCTCGAAGCACAAGGGCTGCGGCGAAGCGCGAACACCTTATCCACAGATACGCTAACAGGGATTGTGCATAAACCTAACATCACGCAAATTTCTGGGGTATACATGGAATCTGGGACCGACTGAATTTCTGTAGGAGCTGAGCTTGCTCGCGAAAGCGGTGGGTCAGGCAACATCGGTGTTGGATGTTAGTCCGTCATCGCGAGCAGGCTCACTCCCACAGGGGATGGTGGGTGTACATGGAATCTGTGACCTACAGAATTCCCGTGGGAGCTGAGCTTGCTCGCGAAAGCGGTGGGTCAGGTGATATCGATGTTGGATGTCAGTCCGTCATCGCGAGCAGGCTCACTCCCACAGGGGATGGTGGGTGTATATGGAATCTGTGACCTACAGAATTCCTGTAGGAGCTGAGCTTGCTCGCGAAAGCGGTGGGTCAGGCGATATCGATGTTGGATGGGATGGCCCCTTCGCGAGCAAGCTTTGCTCCTACAGGGGTTTTCGGTGGTCACAAATTTTGTGTACACCCACCGGTCCTGTGGGAGCTGAGCTGAACTGGCCTAATGATTTTGGACACTTCAATCGGGCGCTATGATGGCGCCCAAATCTGAGGTGTTTTTGGATATGCGTAATTCTTATTCAACTGAGTTCAAACTCAAGGCTGCTGGCATGGTGCTGGATGAGGGGATATCGGTTCCCGAGGTTTGCGCCAGTTTAGATATTGGCTCTACCGCCTTGCGTCGCTGGGTCGATCAGGTGCGTAAAGAACGCCAGGGTTCGA
>NZ_MKGS01000011.1:0-17656 GCF_002836905.1 Pseudomonas sp. 43NM1
GCTGATCGGCAGCGCGGTGAGCGGCGAGCACCTGCAAGCGATGCCGCCGCTGGAAGGCTGGGCGGCGTTGGCCTATCTGACATTTTTCGGCTCGATCATCGCGTTCAACGCTTACATGTACCTGCTGAAAAACGTGCGTCCGGCAGCGGCCACCAGTTATGCCTACGTCAACCCGGCGGTGGCGGTGATGCTCGGCATCGTGTTTGTCGGCGAAACCATTGGTATTGAAGAAGCGCTGGCGATGCTGGTGATCATCAGCGCGGTGGTGTTGATCGGCTTGCCGCAGTGGCGTCGGGCGCCGATTCGACCTGCGACGGTGGCGCCGACAGAATCGCGGGTGAATTAGGGTAAACTGCGCGCCATTGCACACTCGTTTTGCACAACCGCTCCGCATTTTTCTACGGTAATCCCATGACTTTCGCCTCCCTTGGCCTGATCGAACCCTTGCTGCGCTCTCTTGAGACGCTCGGCTACCAGACGCCTACGCCGGTTCAGGCGCAAGCCATTCCGGCCGTGCTGGCCGGTCGCGACCTGATGGCTGCGGCCCAGACCGGCACCGGCAAGACCGCCGGTTTCGCGCTGCCGCTGCTGCAGTTGCTGGCCATGGAAGGGCCGAAAGTAGCGTCCAACTCGGTACGCGCGCTGATCCTCGTGCCGACCCGCGAGTTGGCCGAGCAGGTTCACGAAGCCGTGCGCCAGTACGCCGAAAACCTGCCGTTGAGCACCTATGCGGTGTACGGCGGCGTCAGCATCAACCCGCAAATGATGAAGCTGCGCAAAGGGGTCGACGTGCTGGTGGCGACGCCGGGGCGTTTGCTCGACTTGTATCGGCAGAAAGCGCTCAAGTTCAATCAGCTGCAAACGCTGATCCTCGACGAAGCCGACCGCATGCTCGACCTCGGTTTCTCCGAGGAGCTGGGGAATATTTACCGCGTGCTGCCCAAGCAGCGGCAGACGCTGTTGTTCTCCGCGACGTTCTCCGATGCGATCCGCCTGCTCGCCGGGCAAATGCTCAACGATCCGCTGAGCATCGAAGTCAGCCCGCGCAACGTTGCTGCCAACACCGTCAAGCAATGGGTGGTGGTGGTCGACAAAAAGCGCAAACCGGAGCTGTTCATTCATTTGCTGCGCAAAGGCAAATGGAAACAGGTGCTGGTGTTCGCCAAGACCCGCAATGGCGTCGACGCGCTGGTGGAAAAACTCCAGGGCCTGGGCGTCAACGCTGATGGCATCCACGGCGACAAACCGCAGGCGACCCGTCAGCGCGCACTGGATCGTTTCAAGGCCAGTGAAGTGCAGATTCTGGTAGCGACCGACGTCGCGGCCCGTGGTCTGGACATCGAGGATTTGCCGCTGGTGGTCAACTTCGACCTGCCGATCGTGGCTGAGGATTACATCCACCGCATCGGCCGTACTGGTCGCGCGGGCGCCACCGGCGAAGCGATTTCGCTGGTGTGCGCGGACGAAGTGAATCAGCTGTCGGCCATCGAGATGCTTACGCGCCAGACCCTGACCCGCCAGACCGAGCAGGATTTCGAACCCGAGCACCGGGTGCCGGATACCGATTCCAGTGGCCAGGTGGTCAAGAAACCGAAAAAACCGAAGAAGCCAAAGACCTCCGGTGGCAGCAAGCGCAACCTGGGCAAATGGGTCGAAAGTGGCGACGCCTCGGCGGTGGAACCTTCGATCAAACCTGTGCGTAAAGTGCCGGTGTTCAACACGGGGCCGCGCAAGAAAAAGCCTTGATGGCCTGAGGATCGGCAAAGGATCGTTCCCACGCCGAGCGTGGGGACGATCAGTGACAAGGTTTGATTGGATCGGCGTCTGGCAGGGCGCCTTCGCGAGCAGGCTCACGCCAACATTTGATCTGTGTGGTTTGGAGATCCGGTGTAGGCGTGAGCCTGCTCGCGATGGACGCGCCGCCGTCTTCAGTTATTACGCTGCAACCACTCCAAAATGCCGAATCCGGCCGCCCGCCCGCTGGCGAAACACCCGGTCAGCAGATAGCCGCCAGTCGGCGCCTCCCAGTCGAGCATTTCTCCCGCGCAGAACACGCCGGGCAATTGCTTGAGCATCAATCGTTCATCCATCGCTTCAAACGTCACGCCGCCAGCACTGCTGATCGCCTCATCCAGTGGCCTGGTTTTGACCAATGTCAGCGGCAACGCCTTGATCGCGCGGGCGAGCAATGCCGGGTCGGCGAAGCATTGCGCGTCAGTCAACTCGCGCAGCAACGCCGCTTTCACCCCATCGATCCCCAACTGACTGTGCAGATGTTTGGCCATCGACCGCGAGCCGCGCGGTTTGCTCAGCGCCGCCATGACTTTATCCACAGGCCTGCCCGGCAACAGATCGATATGCACCGTCGCCGAACCATGCTGGTTGATCGCGTCGCGGATCGGCGCCGAGAGCGCGTAGATCAAACTGCCTTCAATGCCAGTCGCGGTAATCACGCATTCGCCGAGTCGCGGCACGTCGTCATTCAACCCAATCGCGATGTTTTTCAGCGGCGCGCCGGCGAATTTGCTCACCATCAATTCGCTCCAGGCCTGCACCTCGAAGCCACAATTGCTCGGTTGCAGCGGCGCCAGTTCTACGCCGCGTTGTTCCAGAGGCAGCATCCACGCGCCGTCCGAGCCGAGACGCGACCAACTGCCGCCACCGAGGGCAAGCAGCGTCGCGTCAGGGTTCAAGGATTTTTCACCGTCGGGACTGGCGACGTTGAGGCTGCCGTCGGCATTCCAGCCGAGCCAGCGGTGGCGGGTGTGGATAACTACGCCGGCATCGCGCAGGCGTTTGAGCCAGGCGCGCAGTAGCGGTGCGGCTTTCATGTCGGTAGGGAAGACCCGCCCGGAGCTGCCGACAAAGGTTTCGATGCCCAAGTCGTGAATCCACTGGCATAACGCCTCGGCGCCGAAGGCTCGCAGCAGTGGCGCGATGTGCGGCGCGCGTTCGGCGTAGCGCGAGAGGAAGGCCGGGTAGGCTTCGGAGTGCGTGATGTTCATGCCGCCGACGCCGGCCAAGAGGAATTTTCGTCCCACTGACGGCATGCCGTCGTACAGATCGACTTTGATTCCGGCCTGGCTCAATACCTCGGCGGCCATCAGGCCTGCGGGGCCACCGCCGATGATGGCGACTTGCGGGGGGAGGGCGGCGGGGGATTGCGTCATGGCGAGAGCTGCGGCGTGGCGGAATAAGCGGCGCATTCTACCAGCACCGATCAGGGGGTAGGAGCGAGGCTTGCCCGCGAAAGCGGTGTGTCAGGCAAATTGATTGTGGATATGCAGGCGCCTTCGCGGGCAAGCCTCGCTCCTACGGGGATTTGTGGTGTTGAAAAGTGTGATCAAAAAACAACCAGTGTCCTGCAAGCTATACAAAGCATGGGCTGCAGGCGCTTTCGCTCAGGTTATCCACAGGCAGTTCCACAGGCATTGTGGGTAACGCACCACGTTTCAGTGACAACCTGATGACTGCCAGACCCGTTGCGCGCTGTGATGGAGGATGCCGTGGCGGCGCGCCAAGGCCTGGCGATCCTTGCTGTAGCCGCCGCCAATCACGCCGACCACCGGGATGTCGCGGCCCAGGCAATGGCGCATCACGCTTTCATCGCGCGCGGCGACGCCTTCGTCGGTCAGCTTCAGGTAACCCAAGGCGTCGTCCTTATGCACATCGACCCCGGCGTCGTACAGCACCAGGTCCGGTTGGTACAACGGCAGCAAATAGTTGAGCGCATCGTCGACGACCTGCAAGTAATCGGCATCGCCCATGCCTTTGGGCAACGGAATGTCCCAGTCACTTTCGGCTTTGCGTGCAGGAAAATTCTTTTCGCAGTGCAGGGAAACGGTCACAGCGTCCGGGGTGTTGTGCAGGATCCGTGCAGTTCCGTCGCCCTGGTGCACGTCGCAATCGAAGATCAACACGCGGTTGACCCGGCCGCTTGCCAGCAGGTAATGGCTGATCACCGCCAGGTCATTGAAGATGCAGAACCCGGCCGGATAGTCGTAATGCGCGTGATGCGTGCCGCCGGCCAAGTGGCAGGCCAAGCCGTGTTCGAGTGCCTGCTCGGCCGCCAGCAATGAGCCGCCGACCGCGCGCACCGTGCGCCGCGCCAGCGCTTCGTTCCACGGCAGACCGAGGCGGCGCTGGTCTTCGCGCGACAACTCGCCGCTCATGTAGCGCTCGATGTACGCCGGGTCATGGGCGAGGGCGAGAATCTCTGCCGGGCACAACTGCGGGCGCAGCAGGTCGGCGTCGCGGACCAGGCCGCTGTCGACCAAGTGATCGCGCAGCAGACGAAACTTGTCCATCGGGAAGCGGTGCTCCGCCGGGAACTCGGGGCTGTAGTCTTCGTGGTAGATCAGCGGCAAGGGCATTGTCAGATTTATCAACGACGGCAGTAGGAATAAGTGAACGATCCTACCAGCGATATAGACTCAATGGATTGAAACGGAGAGGGCACCATGGAGCCAATACTGCAACTCGAAAGCGCGCGACTGTTGTTGCGGCAGTGGCGCGATGAGGATTTGCCCGAGTTTGCGGCGATGTGCGCCGACCCGCAGGTGATGCGTTATTTCCCCGCGCCGTTGAGTCGGCTGGAATGTGCGTCGCTGATCGGGCGGATTCGCGGGCATTTTGCCGAGCACGGTTACGGCTTGTGGGCGTTGGAGCGCAAGGACACTGGCGCGTTCATCGGTTTTACCGGGTTACTCGCGGTCGGCTTTGACGCCGCGTTCACCCCAGCCACCGAGATCGGCTGGCGCCTGGCGCGTGAACATTGGGGGCTGGGTTATGCCAGTGAAGCGGCGTGGACCGCTCTGCGCTGCGGGTTTGATCGCTTGGCGCTGAAAGAAGTGGTGTCGTTCACCACTGAAGCCAATACGCCATCGCAGAAAGTCATGCAGGCAATCGGCATGCAACACGATCCACACGACGACTTCGCGCATCCGCGCCTCGCCGCCGATCACCCGTTGCGCCAGCACGTGTTGTACCGCATCAGCCGTGAACAATGGCTGCAAACCTTGCATGGATAAGCCTGCGCGGACGTTTACAATGGTCGCCATGTTGGCCTGGGCCATTAACTGAATCGACCGCCGCAGCCAAGACTGCGCGGCATTGCTTTGTGTGAGGAGAGCCTGAATGAGCCAAGTGTTGGAAGACCTGGTAGACCTGCTGACCCTGGAACCGATTGAAGAAAACCTGTTCCGTGGCCGCAGCCAGGACCTGGGTTTCCGTCAGTTGTTCGGCGGTCAGGTGCTCGGTCAGTCGTTGTCGGCGGCCAGTCAGACGGTCGAAGAGGCGCGGCATGTGCACTCGATGCACGGTTATTTCCTGCGGCCGGGCGACGCCAAGTTGCCGGTGGTGTATCAGGTTGACCGGGTGCGCGATGGCGGCAGTTTCAGCACGCGCCGGGTCACGGCGATCCAGAAGGGCCATCCGATTTTCACCTGCAGCGCATCTTTCCAGTACGACGAGGAAGGCTTCCAGCATCAGACCGAAATGCCGCAAGTGGTCGGCCCGGAAAGCCTGCCGTCGGAACTCGAACTGTTCCAGCAGCGCGCGCATTTGATCCCGGAACACATGCGCGAAAAACTGCTCTGCCCGAAACCGATCGAAGTCCGCCCGGTGACCGAGAAAGACCCGTACAACCCGCAACCGGCGGACCCGATCAAGTACGTGTGGTTTCGCGCCGACGGCAATCTCGCCGACCTGCCGGCGCTGCACAAATACCTGCTGGCCTACGCCTCGGACTTCGGTTTGCTGACCACCTCGATGCTGCCGCACGGCAAATCGGTGTGGCAGAAAGATATGCAGGTCGCCAGCCTCGATCACGCCTTGTGGTTCCATTCCGATCTGCGCGCCGATGACTGGTTGCTCTACGCGATGGACAGTCCATGGGCCGGCAATTCGCGCGGGTTCTCCCGTGGCAGCGTGTTCAATCGCGCCGGGCAACTGGTGGCGTCGGTGACCCAGGAAGGGCTGATTCGCCATCGCAAGGATTGGGCATGAGCCTGACCGAGGTACGCCACTGGGTGTTCGACATGGACGGCACGCTGACGGTGGCGGTGCATGATTTCGCGGCCATTCGCGTGGCGCTGTCGATCCCGGCCGAAGACGACATTCTTACCCACCTCGCTGCACTGCCAGCCGCTGAAGCGGCCGCCAAACATGCGTGGCTGCTGGAGCATGAACGTGATCTGGCGCTGGCCTCGAAACCGGCGCCGGGTGCAGTGGAACTGGTGCGTGACCTGGCTGCGCGCGGTTATCGCCTGGGCATTCTCACGCGTAATGCGCGGGAGTTGGCGCATGTGACGCTGGAGGCCATCGGCCTGGCTGACTGCTTCGCGGTCGAGCATGTGCTGGGCCGCGACGAAGCGCCGCCAAAACCGCACCCCGGCGGTTTGCTGAAATTGGCCGAAGCGTGGAATGTGCCGGCGAGCGAGATGGTGATGGTCGGCGATTACCGTTTTGATCTGGATTGCGGGCGAGCGGCTGGCGCGCGGACAGTGCTGGTGAATCTGCCGGATAACCCGTGGCCGGAGCTGACGGATTGGCATGCTGCGGATTGTGTCGAGTTGCGGCGGATGCTTTTGGCTTAAGCGCTTTATTGCCTGTGGAATCGCCTTCGCGGGCAAGCCTCGCTCCTACACGGGCAACGCGTTTCTCTGTAGGAGCGAGGCTTGCCCGCGAAGGGGCCTGCTCAGGCACGGCAAAACCTCACTGCCCAAACAAAACCTTCTGCCCCTCCGGCGAAGTAAAAATTCCCCTACCGCTATGCCCGACCCCGGGCACTTCGACCAGGCGCTGATTCACCCCTTGCGGATTGCGCCGCAACAGGTAGTTGAAGAAATTGCGCCCGCGGACCAATCGATAAGCCCCTTGCGCCTCGGCCTCGCAACCCTTGTCGAGCGCCGGATGCTGTGGGTCGATATCGTCCTGACCGAGCAGATACGTCACGTCACGCTTGATGTAAACGCCTTCGATCTGCGACGCCGTTTGCCCGCCGGCATAGATGGGCATGTCGGTCAGACCGTACTTCCAGCGATTAAAACCACTGCAACGCGCGTGATCGAACGCCACCGGCCGCTGCTCATTGAAATAGGCATAAGACGAAGGATTGGCCACCACGTAGCGGATTTTCACTCCTGCAGCGTTGAGCGCCGGTTGCTCGTGCGCCAGTAATGCGTAGCGCTGGACCACTTGGCCGCCGCCGGAATGACCGGCGATGACGATTTGTTTCACGTCCGGAAATTGGCGGCGATCAGCGATGCGCTCGACGATTTGATCGAGCGCGCCGTACGAACTCAGCGCAAACGGCGCGGTAGACAGGCCGCCGGCCATCCAGTCATTGCCCTGCCAGCGTAATACCGTGTCGGCGACCGAGAACAGCGCGACGTCTTTTTCATTGAGAAATTGCGGCGCGATCACCAGCGTCGTCGAACTTTGCCCGGCCAGGGCGGCGGCTTGTTCGGCGCTGCGGCGGTAGGTTTGCGAGTTGCGCAATCGGCCGTGCACGATGATCAGCACGCGCTCGATTTTTTCTGGCGCCGGGCCAATGCCCACCGCCATCTCGCCTTCCTTCAAGAGCAATCGGCCGGGGCTGACTTCCTTGACCCCGGTATCGTCGGCCTGCGCACTGGCGCAGGCGAGCAACAGCAGTAACCACCATTTATGCATTTACAGATTTTTCGCCGCAAAGGTGTCGCACTGGCCAACCTGGCCCTGGGCGAAACCGGTTTTGAACCAGCGCACCCTTTGCGCTGACGTGCCGTGAGTAAAGGAGTCCGGAACCACGCGGCCCTGACCTTGTTGCTGCAAACGGTCGTCGCCAATCGCGTTGGCGGCATTCAAGGCTTCCTCGATGTCGCCGGGTTCCAGCCAGTTCAGGCGCTGCTGCGCATTATTGGCCCAGACTCCGGCCAGGCAATCGGCCTGCAATTCCTGGCGCACCAGTAAACCGCCATCGCCTTCCATCTGCCGACCTTGCTGGCGGGCGGTTTGAATTTTCGCTGAAACGCCGAGCAAGGTCTGAACGTGGTGGCCGACTTCATGCGCAATCACGTAGGCCTGAGCGAAGTCGCCCGCGGCAGAAAAACGTTGCGACATTTCCTGGAAGAACGCCATGTCCAGATAGACCTTCTGGTCGGCCGGGCAATAAAACGGCCCGGTCGCCGAGGTCGCGAGACCACACGCGGAATTCACTCGATTGCTGAACAGCACCAGCGTCGGGTTGCGGTATTGCTTGCCGGCCTGCTGGAAAACCTGGACCCAGGTGTCTTCGGTATCGCCGAGGATCGAACGGACGAATTCCGCTTGCTGATCGTTGGCCGGCGGCGCTTTGCGCGTTTGCGTGGTGGCCGGCGCCGATTGCTCGCTCATCTGCCCGGTCAGTTGTCCGAGAATTTGCATCGGGTCCTGGCCGGTGATCCAGCCAATCCCGACAATCAACACGATTGCGGTCAGGCTCAGACCCTTGCCGCCACCAAAGCGCATCCCGCCGCCACCGCCGCCGACATCATCGCCCCGGGCGTCGACCACGTTGTCGCTGCGTCGGCCTTTTTTCCATAGCATGTGGGAATCCTCTTTCTTTACTGGGGGAGATGCGTTGAGTGTCGTTGGTGGTCCGGTGTGGCGCCAGTCCGGTCGTCTATCTTTTAACTGAAGCGGGCCGGCCACGTGCAGCGATGTATTGAGCGTGAATCGAGCGGCGAATTCCGTCGGCACTCGGCTATTTGTCGCGGGGCGGCGCAGTAGACGCCGGTTCCAGATTTTGCATTCATCGCGCGATCTTTTAGAATCGGCCAAATTGTGTCGGGAGCCTTGCATGGCTGGCAGTCAGATCGAACGTGTTTTCAGTGTGCTCGAAAGCCTCACCAATGACCCGCGCGGCGTGCCGATGCAGACGCTGGCGGAGCAATTGGAAATCCCCAAAAGCGCCACCCATCGGCTGCTCGCCGAGCTGATTCGCCTGGGCTACGTGCGGCAGAACCCGGAGAACCTGCGTTATCACTTGTCGACCAAACTGGTGGCAATGGGTTTTCGCTACTTGTCGAGCAGCGGCGCCGACATCGTCCAACCAGTGCTCGACCGACTCGCCGAGGAAACCGGCGAACTGGTGCGCCTCGGCGTGATCGAAGGCGAGCGCCAGACCTGGATCGCGAAATCCCAGGGCGCCCGTTCCGGTTTGCGTTATGACCCGGACATGGGCCGCGATGCGCCGTTGTTCTACACCGCGTCGGGCCACGCGTGGCTGGCGTGCATGAGCGACGCCGAGGCGTTGTCGCTGGTCGAGCGCCAGGGCGGTGAGCGGCCCAAGGACCTTGGGCCAAACGCGCCGCGCTCCAATATTGAATTGCTCGAACGCCTGCGCCTGGCGCGTGAACAAGGTTATGCCTGGGTCGAAGAAAGCTCGGCGGTTGGTACCTCGGCAATTGCGGCGGTGGTGCGCCATCCGAGTGATGGCCGGGTGATCGGCGTGCTGAGCATCGCCGGGCCGAGCGCACGAATGCCCGGCGCGCGATTGCATGAACTGGCGCCGCTGTTGTCGAAGTTTGCGCAGGAGCTATCAGCGGCGAGCCTGGCGTCGGAGCTGTTTACCTGAATTGCTCGCTCGCCGCAGAACTGTCGGCGCGCAAGCCCTGTGGGAGCAAAGCTTGCTCGCGATGGCGGCGTTTCAGTCGACATCTATGTTGAATGGGGAGGGACTCATCGCGAGCAAGCTTTGCTCCCACAGTTCGTCCTCACCGAAATATTGGGCGTTGTTCGCACACTTTTATCTTTCGCCGCTACAAGAATCTGGAACCAGGTTCTAAATTGTTGGAATCAGATTCCAAAGGATTGCCATGACCATCAGCACGCCACTCTCCGGTGTAAACCAGCCCTTCAAAGGGATTTTGCTGATCGTCGCCGCAACGTTCCTGTTTTCCAGTCATGACGCGTTGTCGAAATACCTCTCCGGGTTCTACCCGATCGTCATGGTGGTGTGGGCGCGGTACGTGGTTCACACCTTGTTGATGGCGGGAATTTTTCTGCCGCAGTCCGGGTTACGCGTCCTACGCACCAAACGCCCATTGCTGCAGTTGGCGCGGGCGTTGTGCCTGCTCGGCACCAGTCTGTTTTTCACCACCGGCCTGCTGTATATCCCGCTGGCCGAAGCCACGGCGGTCAACTTTCTTGCGCCGGTCTTGGTGACCGCGCTGTCGGTGCCGCTGCTCAAGGAACACGTCACCCGTGGCCAATGGATCGCGGTGATCTGTGGGTTTGTCGGCGTGCTGATCATCGTCCACCCCGGCGGCGAACTGTTCACCCCGGCGGTGTTGCTGCCGTTCTGCTCGGCGATGTTTTTCTGCTTCTATCAGTTGCTCACGCGCAAGCTCAGCCAGATCGACAGCCCGACCACCAGCAACTTCTTTGCCGGGTTGTGCAACACGTTGGTGATGAGCGCGCTGGTGCCGTTCTTCTGGCAGGTGCCGACGCTCGGGCATGGTCTGTTGATGCTGGCGCTGGGGAGCTGCGGGATGACCGCGCATTTGTTCCTGACCCAGGCCTTCCGCTACGCAGCCCCGGCGCTGTTGGCGCCGTTTGGTTATTGCCAGATTGTGTTCGCCGGGCTGCTCGGCTGGCTGCTGTTTGCCCACACACCAACGGTAACCACCGTGGTCGGGATCGCCGTGATTTGCTGCAGCGGGCTGGCGGCGGCGTGGCAGCAGAGTCGCCGGTGAAACCTTGGCGCTGAAACAACTGTGGAACACATAACTGTGGGAGCGAGCTTGCTCGCGATGGCGGTGTATCAGTCAGCAAAGATATTGACTGGTAGATCGCCATCGCGAGCAAGCTCGCTCCCACAGGGTAAAGGGTGTGTCAGTCGGTGACAGTCGGAATCTTGCGCGGTGCCATGAAGTACATCCAGATCAGCGCGATGAAGTACATCGCCGGGATCAGCGTGAACAGCACCGTGTAGTTGTTGTTGGTCACCGTCAGGATGTGCCCGACCAATTGCGTCATGAACATCCCGCCAATCGCCGCGCACATGCCGCCGAAACCAAACACCGTGCTCATCATGTGTTTAGGCGTGTAGTCCATCACCAGGCTCCAGATGTTCGCGGTCCAGGCCTGGTGCGCGCCGATGGCCAGGGAAATCGCCGCGACCGCCACCCACAGATTGCTCGAACCCGCCGCCATGATCACGCCGATGATGCAGCAGGCGAACAGCAACATCGACATTAGCCGCGCCTTGATCGGGTTGACTCCGCGACCAATCAGGAACGAAGAAAGAATCCCGCCGCCGACACTGCCGAAGTCGGCGGTGAGGTAAATGATGATCAGCGGAATGCCCATTTGGGTCACGTTGATGCCCAGGTTGTATTGCTGATTGAGAAACGGTGGCAGCCAGTAGAGGTAGAACCAGAACACCGGCGCGGTCATCGAGTAGGCGAGGGCGAAGGCCCAGGTGCCGCGCATACGCAGAATTTTCGAGAACGGCACGCGGGTCTGCGGCGGTTCGACTTCGCTCTGGATGTAGTCCAGTTCCGATTGTTTGACGCTCGGGTGATCTTCCGGGTTGAAGTATTTCAAACCCCAGAACAGCAACCAGATCCCGCCGAGTGCCGACATGCACAGGAACGCCGCCTGCCAGCCCCACACGTGCAGGATCAGCGGCAACAGCATCGGCGTGAACATTGCGCCGACGTTGGTCCCGGCGTTGAAAATGCCGGTGGCCACCGCACGCTCGCCGGCCGGGAACCACAGCCGCGTGGTTTTCACGCACGCCGGGTAATTCGCCGCCTCGGTCAAACCGAGGATAAACCGGCAAACCATGAAGCCGACCGCCGAGGTCGCCAAGCCATGCGCGCCAGTGGCCAGGCTCCACAGCAGCACGGCGCAGAAGAACACGCGTTTGACGCCGACCCGGTCGATCAACCGGCCTTGCAGGACAAAACCGATGGCGTAGCCGACCTGAAACCAGAAGTTGATGTTGGCGTAATCCATCGCCGTCCAGCTCATTTCCTTGGCGAGAATGGGCTGCATGACGCCGAGGGCTGCGCGGTCGATGTAGTTCAGGGTGGTGGCGAAAAACACCAGCGCCAGCATGCCCCAACGGGTTTTGCCGACCGCCAGCGCGCCGCGGATTTTGTCGCCGATACCGCCGTGGGCAGAGGTCATGGAGGAACGCTCCATGGGAGAGCTTTGCGAAGGAGTCATGTAGGCCACCGATTGTTTTTATGTGGTGTTCTGGGTCTTGGTTACCCGAGCCGCGGCGGTTCATGACCGGGCTCAACGTGCAGTGGATGTTGGGCAGTGGACAAAAAATCGTCAATTCGCTCAAAGCCATTCTGTTCGATAATCGCACATAAAACTAACTGACTAGTACACTTTGAATTGCTGTGTGGAATCTTGAGGCGAATAATTTGTTCCAACAAAAATGCCGCTTCCGTAGGAGCAAGGCTTGCCCGCGATGGCGTCCCCAAGATCGCCATCGCGGGCAAGCCTTGCTCCTACAGGGATCGCGTGCACATCACCGGGAGTCGAAATATGCAGCGTTCCATTGCCACCGTTTCCTTGAGCGGCACCCTGCCGGAAAAACTCGAAGCCATTGCCGCCGCCGGGTTTGACGGGGTAGAGATTTTCGAAAATGACCTCCTGTACTACGACGGCAGCCCTCGTGAGATCAAGCAGATGTGCGCTGATCTGGGCATCGCCATCACGCTGTTCCAGCCGTTTCGCGACTTCGAAGGCTGCCGCCGCGATCGCCTGCCGCGCAACCTCGAACGCGCCGAGCGCAAGTTCGACCTGATGCAGGAACTCGGCACCGACCTGGTGCTGGTGTGCAGCAACTCGGCGGCCGACTCGATCGGCGATCAGCAAATCCTCGTCGACGACTTGCGCCTGCTCGCCGAACGCGCCGGTGCGCGGGGCTTGCGCATCGGTTACGAAGCGCTGGCGTGGGGCCGCCACGTCAACACCTATCAACAGGTGTGGGACATCGTTCGCCAGGCGGATCACCCGAGCCTCGGCGTGTTGCTCGACAGTTTTCACACGTTATCGCTCAAAGGTGACCCGAGCGCCATCGCGCAGATTCCGGGCGACAAGATTTTTTTCGTGCAAATGGCCGACGCGCCGATTCTGGCCATGGACGTGCTGGAGTGGAGCCGGCATTTCCGCTGCTTCCCCGGTCAGGGCGAGTTTGATCTGGCGGGTTTCCTCGCGCCGATCATCAAGAGTGGATACACCGGGCCGCTGTCGCTGGAGATCTTCAACGACGGTTTCCGCGCCGCGCCGCCACGGGCCAACGCCGCTGACGGTTTGCGTTCGTTGCTGTACCTGGAGGAGAAAACCCGCGAACGTCTGGCGCAGGACACCACGCCTGCAACGAATCTCGACATCCTCTTCGAAACGCCCAAGGCCAGCGCTTACAACGGCATCGAGTTTCTCGAGTTTGCCGTCGACGAAAGCCTCGGCGCCAAGCTCTCGCATTGGCTGGAGCGCCTCGGTTTCGTCAAGGCCGGGCAGCATCGCTCCAAGAGCGTGAGCCTGCTGCGCCAGGGCGATATCAACCTGATCCTCAACTCCGAACCGTATTCTTTTGCCCACAGTTTTTTCGAGGCCCACGGCCCGTCGCTGTGCGCCACCGCCGTGCGCGTCAACGACAGCGCCAGTGCGCTGGCCCGCGCCGTGGCTTATAAAGGTCAGCCGTATCGCGGACTGGTCGGCCCCAACGAACTGGAATTGGCCGCCGTGCGCGCGCCGGACGGCAGCCTGATTTATCTGGTGGACCAACACGCCGATGTCTACGGCACCGATTTCAATCTGCAACCGAATGCCGGCGCGAGCGGCGGCCTCAAGCGCATCGACCACATGGCGATGGCGCTGCCGGCGGACAGCCTCGACAGTTGGGTGCTGTTCTACAAGAGCCTGCTGGATTTCGAGGCCGACGACGAAGTGGTCCTGCCCGACCCGTATGGTCTGGTGAAGAGCCGCGCGTTGCGCAGCCGCGACAGTTCGATCCGTTTGCCGCTGAACATTTCCGAGAACCGCAACACCGCCATCTCACACGCGCTGTCGAGTTATCGCGGCTCCGGGGTGCATCACATTGCGTTTGATTGCGACGACATCTTCGCCGAAGTCAGCCGCGCGAAAGAGGCGGGCGTGCCGCTGCTGGACATTCCGCTCAACTACTACGACGACCTCGCGGCGCGTTTCGATTTTGATGACGAATTCCTCAGCGAGCTGGCCTACTTCAACGTGCTGTACGACCGCGACGCGAATGGCGGCGAGCTGTTTCACGTCTACACCGAACCGTTTGAAGGACGTTTCTTCTTCGAGATCATCCAGCGTAAAAACGGCTATGCCGGTTACGGCGCAGCCAACGTGGCGGTGCGTCTGGCGGCAATGGCCAAATCACGAAGTGGTGCCGTTCGTCAGGCAAAGTTGTAGCAAAATCGTAAACAACCGGTGAAAACGCCGCCGCGCGGGTTCCTTCACTGTGCGGCGCGGCCCATAATCGCCAGCCTGTGCAGTGATGGCCGTGAGCCCGCAATGACGATAACTTCAGAACTCCCCGTTGCCCCCGACGAACCGCTTGTCGAGCCTCGCAAGAGTCGCAAGAACAACCCGGAAAAGACCCGCGAAAACATCCTGCAAGAGGCGATCGTCGAGTTCGTCCAGCAAGGGCTTTCCGGCGCGCGCGTCGATGCCATCGCCCAGCGCATCCACACCTCCAAACGCATGATCTATTACTACTTCGGCAGTAAGGAGCAGCTCTACGTCGAGGTGCTGGAGAAGCTCTACGGGGATATTCGGACCACCGAAAATCGTCTGCACCTGGCGGAACTGGCACCGGTCGAGGCGATTCGGCGGCTGGTGGAATTCACCTTCGATCACCATGACCACAACGTCGATTTCGTGCGCATCGTCTGCATCGAGAACATTCACAACGCCGAGTTCGTGAAGCGTTCCGATGCGATCAAGGCAATGAACAATACGATCCTCGATTCACTGGGCGAGATTCTGCGCCGCGGTGCCGAAGAAGGCGTGTTCCGCGCAGGTCTGCAGCCGATTGATGTGCATTTGTTGATCAGCTCGTTCTGTTTTTATCGCGTGTCGAACCGCCATACATTCAGCGAGATTTTCCAGATCGACCTGCCGGACGAAAACATCAAGCAACGTCATCGCGAGATGATTTGCGAGTCGGTTCTGCGATACCTGCAAGCCTGACCCGTGGCGAGGGGGTTTACCCGCGTTGGGCTGCGCAGCAGCCCCCTGGCTGCAAAAACAAATCAATCACCCATTCATCCGCTGAAAATCTGCCAGCATCCGCGACGAATCCGCCGCCACGCCACTGAACAACTCAAACGCCTTGACCGCCTGAAATACCGCCATGTTGCCGCCATCCAGTGTCCGGCAACCCAGCGCGCGGGCGTTACGCAGCAGCTCGGTTTCCAGCGGAAAGTAAACAATCTCCGCTACCCACAATGCGCTTCGCAGCAACTCCACCGGCACCGGCATGCCCGGCAACTTCTGCATGCCCATCGGCGTGGTGTTCACCAAGCCGTCAGCGCGGGCCAAAGTGCTCGCCAGCTCATGCCCGGCCACGGCGCGGCCGGCGCCGAAATGCTGATTGAGGTTGTTCGCCAACGCCTGCGCGCGGCTGTCATCGACATCAAAAATGCTCAGTTGCTGTACGCCTTCGCTCAATAACGCGTGGGCAACTGCCGCGCCTGCGCCACCGGCACCCATCTGGACCACACGTTCGCGGGCAACGTCCGGCAAACCACGGCGAAAACCTTCGGCAAACCCCAGGCAATCGGTGTTGTGGCCAACGCGTTTGCCATCCTTGAGCACCACCGTGTTCACCGCGCCGATCCCGCGCGCCTCCGGCGACAACTCGTCGAGCAGCGGAATGATCGCCTGCTTGCACGGAAACGTGATGTTCAGCCCAGTGAAGTCCATGCGCTCGGCCGCCATCAACAGATCGGGCAGGGCGTTGACGTCGAGCTGCAATGCGTCGAGGTCGATCAGTCGATAGAGATAACGCAGCCCTTGCGCATCGCCTTCATGCTCGTGCAGCGCCGGGGTGCGAGACGCCTGAATGCCGGCGCCGATCAGCCCGGCCAGAACAACGCGATGGTCTGTCATGCCGCTGACCCTTTTAAACGCAGGCTGAAATGCTCCAGCGCCAGGCGATAACCGTGGCTGCCGAACCCGGCCATGACCGCCGTGGCGATCGCCGAAACAAAGGAGTGATGACGAAACGCTTCGCGGGCGTGAACGTTGGACAGATGGACTTCGATCACCGGCAATTCGCTGGCGACCAAGGCGTCGCGAATCGCGACCGAAGTGTGGGTCCAGGCTGCCGGGTTGATCACGATCCCGGCGCAACGACCGCGCGCGGCGTGAATCCAGTCGAGCAATTCGCCTTCGTGATTGGTCTGGCGAAACTCCACCGTCAAACCGAATTCATCGCCGGCGCGCCCGCACAACGCAGAAATATCAGCCAGGGTTTCGTGGCCGTAAGTCGCTGGTTCGCGGGTGCCGAGCAGGTTCAGGTTCGGGCCGTTGAGCACCAGAACGATTGGGGGCATGGGTGTTTCTCCACTTATTGTTTTTGGCATTGGCTGTGATTTCAGCCTGTGGAGATAAATTGTACTAGCTGGTTAATTTGGTCAATTGCGCAGGCGATGGCGGCGGTTTTTTTGTGCGGTGATCGGACATTTTTTCTAGGACGCGCTGCGGGCCATCTTCATCAACGCGGCACATGCTCAACCAGAAAATCAATAAACGCCCGCAGCCGTAACGGCACATGCCGACTCTGCGGATACAGCAACGTGAAGGGCCGCGAACGCCCGGCGTATGGCTTCAGCACCTCTACCAACGAGCCATCGGCCAATTGGTTTTCGACGATAAAACGATAAGTTTGAAACAACCCCGCGCCGTGTTTGGCCAACGTCACGCCACCCAGCACATCGTCGGAACAACTCAGGCTGCCCTCGGCCAGAATCTCGCGTGGCACACCGTTATCGGTAAACAACCAGGCAATCCGCCGCCCGCTGCTGGGCAGTTCGTATTGAATGCATTCGTGCTGCGCCAGGTCGTCAAGGGTTTGCGGCACGCCGGCGCGATTCAGGTAAGCGGGGCTGGCAATCATCACCAGCGCCGCGTCTTCCAGATGCCGCGCAATCAGGCCGGAATCCGGTATCGCCCGCACGCGGATCGCCATGTCATAACCTTCGCCGACAAAATCGATGTTGCGATTGCTGATATGCGCCTCTACCTTCACCGCCGGAAAACGCGCGCGAAACGCTGGCAGCAACGGCAAGATCCGATGATGGGCGTAGGTCGTGGGAATACTGATACGCAACGTGCCGGACGGTTCCTGCTGCTGGCCCATGACCTCCCGCTGTGCCTCCACAAGTTGCGCCAACGCCTGACGACATTCCTCGTAATAACGACGACCGCTGTCGGTCAACTTCACACTGCGCGTGGTCCGCGCAAACAACCGCACCGCCAGCCGCTCCTCCATTCGCGACACCGAGCGACTCACCGCCGCCGGCGTCACCCCGGCCACCAGCGCCGCGGCGGTAAAACTGCCCGCCTCGGCCGCCAGGCAAAACAGCTCGATACTGCCCAGCTGAAGATCGTCGAAGTGTCGTTGCATGATGGG
>NZ_MKGS01000012.1:0-16798 GCF_002836905.1 Pseudomonas sp. 43NM1
GCGTTCACCAACCTCACCGGCCTGAAACCGACCTACGGTCGTGTGTCGCGCTGGGGCATGATTGCCTACGCGTCCAGCCTCGACCAGGGCGGCCCGTTGGCGCGCACTGCCGAAGACTGCGCGATCCTGCTGCAAGGCATGGCCGGTTTTGATGCCAATGATTCCACCAGCATCGACGAACCGGTGCCGGACTACAGCGCCAGCCTTAATAGCTCGCTGCAAGGCCTGCGCATCGGCGTGCCGAAGGAATACTTCAGCGCCGGTCTCGACCCGCGCATCGCCGAGCTGATCCACAACAGCGTCAAGGAGCTGGAAAAGCTCGGCGCCGTGGTCAAGGAAATCAGCCTGCCAAACATGCAGCACGCGATTCCTGCGTACTACGTGATCGCGCCTGCAGAAGCCTCCTCCAACCTGTCGCGTTTCGACGGCGTGCGTTTCGGCCATCGCTGCGAAGACCCGAAAAGCCTGGAAGACCTGTACAAGCGTTCCCGTGGTGAAGGTTTCGGCGCCGAAGTGCAGCGCCGGATCATGGTCGGCGCCTACGCGCTGTCGGCCGGCTACTACGACGCCTACTACCTGAAAGCGCAGAAGATCCGTCGTCTGGTGAAGAACGACTTCATGGCGGCGTTTAATGAGGTCGACATCATCCTCGGCCCAACCACGCCGAACCCGGCCTGGAAGCTTGGCGCGAAGAACAGCGACCCGGTCGCTGCCTATCTGGAAGACGTCTACACCATCACCGCCAACCTCGCGGGCCTGCCGGGCCTGTCGATGCCGGCCGGTTTTGTCGACGGTCTGCCGGTCGGCGTGCAATTGCTCGCCCCGTATTTCCAGGAAGGCCGTTTGCTCAACGTTGCGCACCAGTATCAGTTGAACACTGACTGGCACACCCGCACCCCAACCGGCTTCTGAGGAGAAACACATGCAATGGGAAGTCGTGATCGGGCTGGAGATTCATACACAGCTCACCACCCGGTCGAAAATCTTTTCCGGTAGTTCCACCACCTTCGGTTCCGAGCCGAACACTCAGGCCAGCCTCGTCGACCTGGGCATGCCCGGCGTGCTGCCGGTGCTGAACCAGGAAGCGGTGCGCATGGCGGTGATGTTCGGCTTGGCGATTGACGCCGAGATCGGCCAGCACAACGTGTTCGCGCGTAAAAACTACTTCTACCCGGACCTGCCGAAGGGTTACCAGATCAGCCAGATGGAACTGCCGATTGTCGGCAAGGGCCATTTGGACATCGCCATGGAAGACGGCACGATCAAACGTGTCGGCGTGACCCGTGCGCACCTGGAAGAAGATGCCGGCAAGAGCCTGCACGAAGAATTCAACGGCGCCACCGGCATCGACTTGAACCGTGCCGGCACGCCGCTGCTGGAAATCGTTTCCGAGCCGGACATGCGCAGCGCCAAGGAAGCCGTGGCCTACGTAAAAACCGTCCACGCGCTGGTGCGTTACCTGGGCATTTGCGACGGCAACATGGCTGAAGGTTCGCTGCGTTGCGACTGCAACGTGTCGATCCGTCCGAAAGGTCAGGTCGAGTTCGGCACGCGCTGCGAGATCAAGAACGTCAACTCGTTCCGCTTCATCGAGAAGGCGATCAACAGCGAAGTGCGTCGCCAGATCGAGCTGATCGAAGACGGCGGCAAAGTGATCCAGCAAACCCGCCTGTACGATCCGAACAAGGACGAAACCCGTCCGATGCGCAGCAAAGAGGAAGCCAACGACTACCGTTACTTCCCCGATCCGGACCTGTTGCCGGTGGTCATCGAGGATTCGTTCCTCGACGAGGTGCGCGCGACTTTGCCAGAATTGCCGCCGCAAAAACGCGAGCGTTTCCAGGCGCAATACGGCCTGTCGGTGTATGACGCCAGCGTCCTCGCCACCAGCCGCGAACAAGCCGATTACTTCGAGAAAGTCGCAAGCATTGGCGGCGACGCCAAACTGGCGGCCAACTGGGTGATGGTTGAATTGGGCAGCCTGTTGAACAAGCTAGACCTGGATATCACCAACTCTCCGGTCACTGCTGCAGAATTGGGCGGGTTGTTGCTTCGCATCAGCGACAACACGATTTCAGGGAAGATCGCAAAAAAGGTCTTTGAAATCATGACGACGACTGAAAAGTTCATTGAGGTGGGCGAAAACAAGGCTCGTGCGATTATCAACCATTATGGCTTGACGCAGGTCACCGACAGCGGCGCGATCTCGGCGGTGCTCGACGAAATGCTCGCGGCCAACGCCGAGCAAGTTGAACAATACCGTGCGGCAGACGAAGCCAAGCGCGGCAAAATGTTCGGCTTCTTCGTCGGCCAGGCCATGAAAGCCTCCAAAGGCAAGGCCAACCCGCAACAGGTCAACGAACTGCTGAAAAGCAAGCTCGAAGGCTGATCGACATGGAGCCAGCATTCAAAACTGGCTCAAATCCCTGTGGGAGCGAGCTGTTGTGGCTGGGGGGCTTCTGTGGCGAGGGGGCTTGCCCCCGTTGGGTCGCGGAGCGGCCCCGATTTCTGAACACCGCGTTCAGGTTTTGGGACCGCTGCGCAGTCCAACGGGGGCAAGCCCCCTCGCCACAACAAGCCCCCTCGCCACAACAAGCAACCTCGGCACACAGGCCAGCTCCCACATTTGTATTGGGAAACCACTGAATGAAGCGTCTGTTCGGCGCCTGCGCCCTGCTCGCTCTGACCGTCCTGCTGCCCGGTTGCGCCAGTGACGGCATCATCGATCCGCACGGTTACGACAAGACCGGCACCGCGTCCTATTACGGCGCCAGACATCAAGGCAAACGCACCGCCAGCGGCGAGCGTTTCAACAAGAATTCCCTGACAGCCGCCCACCGCCAATTACCTTTCGGCACCCGGGTGAAAATCACCAACCTGAACAATGACAAATCCTGCGTGGTGCGCATTAATGATCGCGGCCCGCACAGCCGTGGGCGCCTGATCGACGTGTCCCACGCCGCCGCCGAGCGCCTGGGCATGTTGCGCAGTGGCACCGCGAAGGTTCGCGTGCAGGCTCTGGACGACTGATGGAGCGCCGATCATCTACGGATTAACCGACATCCCGCTGCTGAGCGTGCTCGAATTATTCGGCGGCCTGCTCCTGCTGATCGCCGGCGCCGAGCTGATGGTGCGCGCCGCCGTGCGCCTGGCCGCGCGCCTGCATGTGCGGCCGCTGATCATCGGCCTGACCATCGTCGCCCTCGGCAGCAGCGCGCCGCAAATGGCCGTGAGCCTGCAAGCCATGCTTGCGCATAACCAAGACATCGCCGTCGGCAGCGTGATCGGCAGCAGCATCTTCAACATCCTCGTGATCCTCGGTCTGTCGGCGCTGATCATCCCGCTGCGCGTGTCGCGTCAAGTGGTACGGCTGGATATTCCGCTGATGATCGGCGCCAGCCTGCTCGTGTGTTTACTGGCCTGGAACGAAGAACTGAGCCGCACCGACGGCATCATCCTGCTCGCCGCGCTGGTGTTGTATCTGGGATTGTTGCTGCGCCAGTCGCAACATTCCGCGCGCCCGCATTCGAGTCAGCCGTCAACGCCACGCGCACCGTGGATCAGCAGCCTGCTGATGATCGTCGCCGGGCTGGCGATGTTGGTGTATGCCGGGCATTTGTTGCTCGGCGCAGCAGTGTCGGTGGCGACTGACCTCGGGTTGTCGGAGCGGATCATCGGCCTGACCGTGGTGGCGGTCAGCACTTCATTGCCGGTGCTCGCCACGTCGCTGATTGCCGCTTTGCGCGGGCAACGCGAAATTGCCGTGGGCAACGTGATCGGCAGCAACCTGTTCAACCTTCTCGGCGTGCTCGGTTTGACCGCGCTGGTGGCGCCCGCGCCGCTGTCGGTGTCGCCGAACGCGCTGGATTTCGACTTGCCAGTGATGCTCGGCGTCGCCGTGCTGTGCCTGCCGGTGTTCTATTCCGGTTATCGAGTGACGCGCGCCGAAGGCCTGCTGTTTCTCGGTTTGTACCTGGCGTACGGGCTGCACGTGGTGTCGTTTACCACGGGCATGCCGCTGGCCGGCAAGCTTGAACACTTGATGCTGATTTTCGTCCTGCCGGCGCTGGTGGCGTTTCTGCTGTTCACGTCGCTGCGCGCCTGGCGTCGCCAACACCACAAGAAGGATGTGCCATGACCGACCAGAAAAAGCCCGGCGTTGAAGTGCGCCGGCAAGTGATGGGCGATGCATTCGTTGACCGCGCGCTCGGCAATGCCACTGAGTTCAGCCAGCCGCTGCAGGATTTCGTCAATGATCACGCGTGGGGCAGCGTGTGGAATCGCGAAGGTCTGCCGCTGAAAACCCGCAGCCTGATCACCCTCGCCGCACTGACCGCATTGAAGTGCCCGCAAGAGTTGAAAGGTCACGTGCGCGGTGCGCTGAACAACGGTTGCACCGTGGAAGAGATCCGCGAAGCGCTGCTGCATTGCGCGGTGTACGCGGGTGTGCCGGCGGCGGTTGATGCGTTTCGGGCGGCGCAGGAAGTGATTGATAGTTATCAGAAGCCGGAGTAAGCAGGTCGATGGCCTTCGCGGGCAAGCCTCGCTCCTACAGGGTCGGTGATCCCCCTGCAGGAGCGAGGCTTGCCCGCGAAGAGGCCCTCAATATCACCGCAAATCCTGGGGTTAAATCCACCCACCCCACTGCAACACAAAGATCCCGATATTGGTGGTCACCGCCGCCATCAGCGTTGTAATCACAATGATCGCCGCCGCCAGTTCATGGTTGCCATTGGCCTGACGCGCCATGACAAAACTCGCCGCCGCCGTCGGGCTGCCAAAGTACAGAAACAGAATCCCCAGCTCCGCACCACGAAAGCCCCAGAGCCACGCGCCTACCGTCGCCAGCACCGGCAAACCGATCATCTTCACCAGGCTCGAACTCAGCGCCATGTTGCCGCTTTTGCGCAGCGCCGCCAGCGACAAGGTGCCGCCAATGCAGATCAACGCCAGCGGCAGTGTGGTTTGCGCCAGGTATTGGCCGGAGGTTTCCAGCCAGCCCGGCAGACCGATCTTGAAATAGGCAAACGGCGCCGCGGCCAACACGCTGACGATCAGCGGGTTGGCCATTACGCTTTTGCAGATGCTCCACGGATCGGACTTGATCACCGGGCTGTACACCGCCAGCACGATGGTCGACAGGGTGTTGTAGAAGAGAATGACCAGCGCCGCGAGAATCGCCCCGAGGGAAATCCCGTAGTCGCCGTACATGCTCGCCGCCAGCGCCAGACCGATCACGCCGTTGTTGCCGCGAAACGCGCCTTGGGTGTAGATGCCGCGATCTTCACGCGGGCACTTCCAGATCGCCCAGCCCCAGGCGATGGCGAAGCAGACCAGGGTGGCGATCGAGAAGTAGATCAGCAGTGCCGGTTGCAGCGCGGCGTGCAGGTCGGCGTGCAAGATGCCGAGAAACAGCAACGCCGGCATGGTGACGTTGAACACCAGGGCCGACGCCGTGTGAATGAAATTGTCGTTGATCCAGTTGATGCGCTTGAGCAGCACACCGAGAAACAGCATGGCAAACACCGGCGCGGTGATGTTCAGGGTTTCGAGGAAAATAGCCAGCATGCCGGGAGACCTTGGGGGTGGGCGTCGTTAGGGGGCTAATGATAAGCCAGCAAGTCCCCCGGCGTCTGTCATCGCGCTATCGCGAGCAAGCTCGCTCCCACATTTGATCTCCGGTGTGGCCGAGATCCCTGTGGGAGCGAGCTTGCTCGCGATGCAGGCGACTCGGTCTCAGGTGATCGGCGCCGGGTTGAACAAGGTGATGTCGTTGTACAGCTTGTGCTGCTCGGCCCACGTCTGTTTCTTGCCACTGGCGACGTCCAGGTAGTAGCGGAACAACTCCCAGCCGAGGTCCTCGATCGACGCACGCCCGGTCGCGATCCGCCCGGCATCGATGTCGATCAGATCCGGCCAGCGCTGCGCCAATTCGGTCCGCGTTGATACCTTCACCACGGGCGCCATCGCCAAACCGTACGGCGTGCCGCGCCCGGTGGTGAACACGTGCAGGTTCATCCCCGCCGCCAATTGCAACGTGCCGCAGACAAAATCACTCGCCGGGGTTGCGCAAAAAATCAGCCCTTTGCGCTTGAACCGTTCACCCGGGCCAAGCACGCCGTTGATTGCGCTGCTGCCGGATTTGACGATCGAGCCCAGCGACTTTTCGACAATGTTCGACAACCCGCCCTTCTTGTTGCCCGGCGTGGTATTGGCGCTGCGGTCCGCTTCGCCCTTGGCCAGGTAACGGTCGTACCAGTCCATTTCGCGCACCAGTTCCTCGGCGACTTCGGTGCTTTCGGCACGCGAGGTCAGCAGGTAAATCGCGTCGCGCACTTCGGTGACTTCGGAAAACATCACCGTCGCGCCCGCGCGCAGCAGCAGGTCCGAGGCATAACCCAGCGCCGGGTTGGCGGTGATGCCGGAGAACGCATCGCTGCCGCCGCACTGCATGCCGAGGATCAACTCGGACGCCGGCACGGTTTCGCGGCGACGTTGGTCGAGCTTCTTCAGACGGGTTTCGGCCAGCGCCATGATCTGCTCGATCATCTCGGTGAAACCGTGACTCGAATCTTGCAAGCGATACAGCCACGGGTCGCTCAAATCCACCGAGCTGTCGTTCTCGTGCATCACCTGCCCGGCCTGCAATTTCTCGCAACCGAGGCTGATCACCAAGGCCTCGCCGCCCAGGTTCGGGTTGCGCGCCAGATTGCGCACGGTGCGAATCGGAATGTAGGCGTCGGTGGCGGTAATCGCCACGCCGCAGCCATAACTGTGGGTCAGCGCCACCACGTCATCGACGTTCGGGTAGCGCGGCAGCAACTCGTCTTTGATGCGTTTGACCGCATGGTCGAGCACGCCGGTCACGCACTGCACCGTGGTGGTGATCCCGAGAATATTGCGCGTGCCGACGGTGCCGTCGGCGTTGCGATAACCCTCGAACGTGAAGCCTTCCAGCGGTGCCTGCGTCGCCGGCACATCGGTGGACAGCGGCAGGCTGTCCAGCGGTGGCGCGGTGGGCATGCGCAGTTGATCTTCCTTGACCCAACTGCCACGCGGGATCGGCTGCAACGCGTAGCCGATGGTCTGGCCGTAACGAATCACCAGGCCGCCCTCGGGGATGTCCTCGAGCGTGACTTTGTGGCTTTGCGGAACGAAATCCACGGTAACCAGACCGTCGGGAAATTCAGTGCCGGCCGGTACGCCTTGGTCATTGACCACAATCACTACGTTGTCGCGCGGGTGCAGGCGGATGTAGCGCGGCGAGTCGGAATGTTCAATCAACTGCATGACGCCGCTCCTCAGGAATGCGCTTCGGTTAATTTGGTCAGTTCAGGACCGGTGGTTGGCGGCTCTTTGAGCACCACACGTTTGATCGGACCGACGATCACCAGGTAGCTGAACACCGCGACCAGCGCGTTGCAACCGACAAACACCAGCGCCCATTTGAACGAACCGGTGGAGCTGATGATGTAGCCGATGACGATCGGCGTGGTGATCGAGGCGATGTTGCCGAAGGTGTTGAACAAACCACCGCTCAGGCCGGCAATCTGTTTCGGCGAGGTGTCGGACACCACCGCCCAGCCCAGTGCGCCAACGCCTTTGCCGAAGAAAGCGAGGGCCATGAAGCCGACGACCATCCATTCCACATCAACGTAGTTGCACGCGACGATGCTGCTCGACACCAGCAAACCGGCAATGATCGGTGCCTTGCGGGCGAAGGTCAGGGAATGGCCTTTGCGCAGCAGGTAATCGGAAATCACCCCGCCGAGCACGCCACCGATAAACCCGCAGATCGCCGGCAACGAGGCAATGAAACCAGCCTTGAGAATGGTCATGCCGCGTTCTTGTACGAGGTACACAGGGAACCAGGTCAGGAAGAAATAGGTGATGCCGTTGATGCAGTATTGGCCCAGGTAAACGCCGAGCATCATGCGGTTGGTCAGCAACTGGCGGATGTAATCCCACTTCGGCCCGTCGACTTTTTTGCCCTTGCCTTTGTCCTGGTCCATGTCGACCATGCCGCCGTTGTCGGCGATGTGCTTGAACTCGGCTTCGTTGATCATCGGGTGTTGGCGCGGGCTGTGGATAACCTTGAGCCAGATCCCCGAGAAGACGATGCCGATCAGCCCCATGACGATGAACACGTGCTGCCAGCCGAAGCTGTAGACGATCCAGCCCATCAGCGGTGCGAACAACACGGTGGCAAAGTATTGCGCCGAGTTGAAGATCGCCGAGGCGGTGCCGCGTTCAGCGGTCGGGAACCACGCCGCAACGATGCGCGCGTTGCCGGGGAAGGATGGCGCTTCGGCCAAGCCCACCAGAAAGCGCAGCATGAACAGCGCAACAATCGCGGTGGACATGCCGAATTCACCGACGTAGCCCTGCAGCACGGTGAACAGCGACCAGGTGAAAATGCTCAGTGCGTAGACTTTTTTCGAGCCGAACCGATCGAGCAGCCAGCCACCGGGAATTTGCCCGGCCACGTAGGCCCAACCGAATGCAGAGAAGATGTAGCCGAGGGTGACCGCGTCGATGCCGAGGTCTTTTTGCAGGCTGGAACCCGCGATGGCGATAGTGGCCCGGTCGGCGTAGTTGATCGTGGTCACCAGAAAAAGCATGAGCAAAATCAAATAGCGGACGTGAGTCGGCTTGGTCGCTTGCATGTAGATGTACTCCCACTGATTATTTTTATGCGCGGGTGAATCTTTTTGTGTTCTGTAGGAGCGAGCTTGCTCGCGATGGTGGTCAATGATGACGCGGGCATCAGGTATACCGCCGCGTCCTCAAGACCATCGCGAGCAAACTCGCTCCCGCAGGGGTGTTGCGTTTACGAACCGATGTAGCTGGTTTTCACCACGGTGTAGAACTCTTGCGCGTAGCGACCTTGCTCGCGGGAACCGTAGGACGAGCCTTTACGACCACCGAACGGAACGTGGTAATCGACGCCGGCAGTCGGCAGATTGACCATTACCATCCCGGCCTGGGAGTGGCGTTTGAAGTGGTTGGCGTACTTCAACGACGTGGTGGCGATGCCCGCCGACAAACCGAATTCGGTGTCGTTGGCCATGGCCAGTGCCGCTTCGTAATCCGCCACGCGAACCACGTTGGCCACCGGGCCGAAAATCTCTTCACGGCTGATGCGCATCGCCGCTTCGCTGTCGGCAAACAGCGTTGGCGCCAGGTAATAACCTTCGGTGTCGCAGGTCACCAAACCACCACCGCTGACCAGACGTGCACCTTCGGACTGGCCGATGTCGATGTACTTCATGTCTTGTTCAAGCTGCGCTTGCGAAACCACCGGACCAATGTCGGTGCCGGATTTCAGCGCGTGGCCGACCTTGATCGACTTCATGCGCTCGGCCACGGCTTCAACGAACTTGTCGTGAATCCCGGCGGTGACGATGAAGCGGCTCGACGCCGTGCAACGCTGACCGGTGGAGTAGAACGCGCTCTGCACCGACAACTCGACCGCTTGCTTGAGGTCGGCGTCGTCGAGAATGATCTGCGGGTTTTTGCCACCCATTTCCAGCTGCACTTTCGCTTGGCGCGAGACGCAGCTGACGGCGATCTGACGACCGACGCCGACCGAACCGGTGAAGCTGATGCCGTCGACCTTCGGGCTCTGCACCAGCGCATCGCCAACCACCCGGCCGCTGCCCATCACCAGGTTGAACACGCCGGCCGGGAAGCCTGCGCGGGAGATGATTTCGGCCAGCGCCCAGGCACAGCCCGGCACCAGATCAGCCGGTTTCAGCACGACGCAGTTACCGTAAGCCAGGGCCGGGGCGATTTTCCATGCCGGGATGGCGATCGGGAAGTTCCACGGGGTGATCAGGCCGACCACGCCGAGCGCTTCGCGAGTGACTTCGACGTTGACGCCCGGACGCACCGACGGCAGGTAATCGCCGGACAGACGCAGGGTTTCACCAGCGAAGAATTTGAAGATGTTACCGGCGCGGTTCACTTCGCCGATGGCTTCAGGCAGGGTCTTGCCCTCTTCACGGGCCAGCAACGTGCCGAGCTCTTCGCGACGGGCGAGGATTTCGCTGCCGACTTTGTCCAGCGAATCGTGGCGAGCCTGAATGCCGGAAGTCGACCAGGCCGGGAACGCGGCGCGGGCGGCGTCGATGGCGGCGTGCACCTGGGCCAGGTCAGCCTTGGCGTATTCGCCGATGGTGTCGGTCAGTTCGGACGGGTTGATGTTGGCGCAGTATTCACTGCCGGCAACCCATTCACCGTTGATGTAGTTATCAAAGCGTTTTGCATCTGCCACGGGCATTCCCCTTAAAAGAACTCCAGACCCAAAAGGCCGCTGATCACTCAGCGGCCTTATTGATCGGATGTGTTATTGCGCACCTTGCTTGTCGATCAGCGCGGCGAGCATTTCGTACTCTTCGCCGGTCAGGTCAGTCAAAGGTGCCCGAACCGGGCCTGCGTCATAGCCGGCAATTTTTGCCCCAGCCTTGACGATGCTCACGGCGTAACCGGATTTGCGGTTACGGATGTCGAGGTACGGCAGGAAGAAGTCATCGATGATCTTGCCGACGGTGGCGTGATCTTCGCGGGCAATGGCGTGGTAGAAATCCATCGCGGTTTTCGGAATGAAGTTGAACACCGCCGAAGAGTAAACCGGCACGCCCAGCGCTTTGTAAGCGGCGGCGTAGACTTCGGCGGTCGGCAAACCACCGAGGTAGCTGAAGCGATCACCGAGGCGGCGACGGATCGACACCATCAACTCGATATCGCCCAGGCCATCCTTGTAGCCGATCAGGTTCGGGCAGCGCTCGGCCAGACGTTCCAGCAGCGGCGCGGTGAGCCGGCAAACGTTGCGGTTGTAGACGACGACGCCGATTTTCACCGATTTGCACACGGCTTCAACGTGGGCGGCAACCCCGTCCTGGCTCGCTTCGGTCAGGTAGTGCGGCAGCAGCAACAGGCCTTTGGCGCCCAGACGCTCGGCCTCTTGGGCGTATTCGATGGCTTGGCGAGTCGAACCGCCGACGCCGGCGAGGATTGGCACGCTGGTTTCGCAGGTGTCGACGGCAGTCTTGATGATTTCCGAATATTCGCTGGCCGCCAGAGAGAAAAACTCACCGGTGCCGCCCGCGGCGAACAGAGCCGAGGCGCCGTATGGGGCCAGCCATTCGAGACGTTTGATGTAGCCAGCGCGATGGAAATCGCCCTGTGCATTGAAATCGGTAACCGGGAAAGACAGCAGGCCGGAAGAGAGGATGGACTTCAGTTCTTGTGGATTCATTATTCGAACACCCTGGGTAGCAACGTTGTGTGAGAAAACCGTTCAGCCTTCGCCGAAGTTGTAGGTCATCGTACAACCTAAAATAAAACCGTCAACTGCATTTCATCGCTGTGTGGGGAAATTAGGGGTGGATGGGGGTGATTGAACAAGGGTGCGGGCGGCGATAGCGCGCTGCTAGAGATGTGTTCGCGCAGGTCATAGGTTGTCGGAGGAGTACGAAACGTGAGTTGTGGTTGAGTTGAAGTGCAACTGGCTGATGTGTGCCGATCAAGCGATCAGTGGGTAAATGCCAGAGAGATGACAGGCAGCGGCCCTCATCGCGAGCAGGCTCGCTCCTGCAGTAGAAATGCATTCACCCTGTAGGAGTGAGCCTGCTCGCGAAGGCGTCTTGGCAGGCGACACGCTATCAGCCGCGTTGCGCTTCAGCCTCTTCATGCGCATGGCGCAGGCGTTCGCGGCTGTTGGTCAGGTGCAGGCGCATGGCGGCGCGCGCGGCATCGGAATCCTGACGGGCGATGGCGTCGTAGATTTCCTCGTGCTCGCGGCTCAGGCGGCTCATGTAATGCTGCTGATCGTCATGCGCCAGGCGCGCCGAGTTCAGCCGGGTGCGCGGAATGATGCTGGTGCCGAGGTGGGTCATGATGTCGGTGAAATAGCGGTTGCCGGTCGACAACGCAATTTGCAGGTGAAACTGGAAGTCCGACGCCACCGCATCGCTGGCGTGCGCGGCGCTTTCGTTGAGCGCGTCCAGCGCCGCACGCATCAGGCCCAATTGCTCGGCGCTGCGGCGTTGCGCGGCGAGGCCGGCGGATTCCACTTCCAGGCTGATGCGCAATTCGAGAATCGCCAACACATCACGCAACGTAACCACAGTCGCCGGGTCGATGCGAAAGCCGCTCGGGCTCGGCGTATCGAGGACAAACGTGCCGATGCCGTGGCGGGTTTCAACCTGCCCGGCGGCCTGCAAACGGGAAATCGCCTCGCGCACCACGGTGCGGCTGACGCCATGCGCATCCATGATTGCCGACTCGGTGGGCAACTTGTCGCCACGTTTGAGTTGGCCGTCGCGGATCTGCTCGGACAGCACCGTCACCAGTTCCTGAGCGAGGCTGCGGCGCTTGCGCGGGAGGCGAGGTGCGTCGATCGGGTTTTCCATGGTGAACGTCTGTCTCGAAAATGTCGGCTGAAACCGCATCATAGCTCAACGCGGTTGTACGATCACCACCGCCCCCACCACCCCGCAGAAGCCAGGCTCATGTGGCGAGGGGGCTTGCCCCCGTTGGGTCGCGAAGCGGCCCTGAAAAATTGGGACCGCTGCGCAGTCCAACGGGGGCAAGCCCCCTCGCCACAAAGGCCCACCCCACAAGAGGCGTCTGTGGTGCCTAGGCGGTTACGGCTTGCTCCGCCAAACGCCCGTTGTCGATACGAACATGGCGTGGGTGGAAGCGCTTCAAACTGCTGCGGTGCCCGACGCTGACGATGCTCAACCCGGGGATTTCATCGATCAACGCCTGATACAACGTCGCCTCGTCCTCTTCATCCATCGCCGAGGTGGCTTCGTCCATGTACAGCCATTGCGGCGCAAACAACAGCGCGCGGGCGAAGGCCAGCCGTTGCTGCTCACCCGGCGACAACATGCGCTGCCAGTGATTGGCCTCGTCCAGCCGCGCCACCAGATGCGGCAATCGGCAGGTTTCCAGCACCTGCGCATAACGCTCCGGCGCATAGGCGTCGCTGGCCTGTGGATAATTCAGCGCTTCACGCAACGTGCCAATCGGCAGATACGGTTTTTGCGGCAAGAACAGATAACGCGCCGCCGGCAGCCGGATGCTGCCGTGGCCCGCTGGCCACAAATGCCCCATCGCCCGCAGCAACGTCGATTTACCGCTGCCGGAACGGCCGCTGAGCATCACGCGCTCCCCCTGCTCCACGGTCATGTCGGCGCTGGTCAGCAAGTGACGACCGTCCGCCAGGTCGAGGCCGAGGTTACTGACCCGCAGCGCCGAACCCTGATTCTGCACATCGATGGCCGGCGGACGCTCTTCGTTATCGCTCATCGCTTCACGGAAACTCAACAGACGATCGCAAGTCGCGCGCCATGCCGCGAGGTTCTGATACGCGCTGATAAACCAGCTGAAACTCTCCTGCACATTGCCGAACGCCGAACTGATCTGCATCAGCTCACCGAGTTCGATCTTGCCCGCGAAATAACGCGGCGCCGCGACCATGAACGGAAAGATGATCGCCACCTGGTTGTAACCGGAAGTGAAGAAAGTCAGACGCTTGGACACCTTCATGATGTCCCAGAAGTTGTGCCAGATCAGACCGAAACGGTCGCTCAAACGGCGGTTCTCGTTGGGTTCGCCGTTGTACAGGGCGATGCTTTCAGCGTTCTCGCGGATCCGCACCATGGAGAAACGCAGGTCGGCTTCGAAGCGTTGTTGCTGATTGTTCAAACCGATCAAGCGACGACCGATCAGGTGTGTCAGCCAACTGCCGATCACCGCATACACCAGCACACACCAGAACATGTAGCCGGGAATGGTGATGCCGAACACTTCAATGCTGCCCGAAACGCCCCACAAAATGATCGAGAACGACACCAGGCTGACGATGTTGCGCAGCAAACCGATGCCCAGTTCCAGGGTGCTGGAGGTGAACGTATTGAGGTCTTCGGAAATCCGCTGGTCGGGGTTATCGGTGTAACCGCCCTGCTCCAACTGGTAGTAATTCTTGTGCCCGAGCCAACGGGCGAAATGCTGTTCGGTGAGCCAGGCACGCCAGCGAATGGTCAGCATCTGCGTCAGGTACAAGCGATACACCGCGCCGAGAATCGCCAGCGTCGCAATGCCGCAGAAATACAGGATCAGTTGCCAGAACGCGGCCTCATCCTTTTTCTGCAAGGCGTTGTAGAAATCCTTGTACCAACTGTTGATCCACACCGAAATCGCCACGCTGAACAGCGACAGCACAATCACCGCGATCAGCAGCGTCCACGCTTTGCCCTTCTCTTCACTGCGCCAGTACGGCGTGATCATCGCCCAGACTTTGCGAAAAAACTGCCCGCGCACAGCATCATTGACCGCGCAATATTCAGCGTTCTGCTTCATGAATTAGGCTCGATAGGGAAAAGTACACGCACGCGCCGATCATAGATGATCGGCGCGGTTTGTCGCGAGGCACGGCCGGCATTCGTTCAGCGCAGGTTCAGCGACGAACGGGACGCTTCTGCAATTTGCGTTGCAGAGTCCGGCGGTGCATGCCCAAGGCGCGGGCGGTGGCGGAGATGTTGCCTTCGTGCTCGGTCAACACGCGCTGAATGTGTTCCCACTGCAAGCGGTCCACGGACATCGGGTTTTCCGGCACCAGCGTGTCGAGGTCGGCGTGCTCGGACAGCAGCGCCGCCAGCACGTCATCGGCATCGGCCGGTTTGCACAGGTAATTGCAGGCGCCGCGCTTGATCGCTTCGACGGCGGTGGCAATGCTCGAATAACCGGTGAGAATCACCACGCGCATTTCCGGGTCGAGTTCGAGCAGTTTCGGCAGCAGCACCAGGCCCGAATCGCCGTCCATTTTCAGGTCGAGCGCGGCGTAATCCGGCAGGTCGGCCTGGGCGATGGTCAGGCCTTCTTCGGCGGAACCGGCGGTGCTCACGCGAAAACCCCGGCGAGCCATGGCGCGGGCCATTACGCGGGTGAACGTGGCGTCATCGTCTACCAGCAGCAAATGCGGCAGCTCTTCGCCTTCTACTTGGATCTCTTCACTCATGTTCGTTTCCTCGGGCGACACGGGGCAGGCGCAGCTCGGTAAGCGTGCCACCTTCCTCATGACTGTAGAGTTTCACTGAGCCGCCCGCGCGTGTCACGCTGGCTTTGCTCAAAAACAGGCCCAGGCCGAAACCTTTGCCCTTGGTGGTAAAAAACGGTTTGCCGATCTGCTCGGCAATCGCCAGCGGCACACCGGCGCCGTGGTCGCGAATGCTGATGGTCAAGTCTTCGGCATTCCAGTCCAGCGTCACTTGCAGCCCTTCGGGGCAAGCGTCGGCGGCGTTATTGAGCAAATTCAGCAGCGCCTGGGTCAGGTCCGGCGGCGGCGCCATGCGCGGCACGCTGCCCTGGCCGAGACGCTGAAAGCGATAACTGGCCTCCGGGCGCATCAGGTGCCAGCGGTTCAGCGCTTCGTCGAGCCAATCAGTGACGTCCTGCATCTCCACGGCCAAGCGGCGATTGGCCTCGGCGGCGCGCACCAGTTGCTGCAAGGTCTCTTTGCAGAGTTTGACCTGATCCTGCAGCACCTTCAGATCATCCTGCAACAGCGGGTCGGGATGGTCCTGCTGCATCTCTTTGAGCAACACGCTCATGGTCGCCAGCGGCGTCCCCAATTCATGCGCGGCGCCCGCAGCCTGAGTGGCGACGGCGAGCAATTGCTGGTCGCGCAGGCCTTCTTCACGACGGATCGCGCGTAACTCTTCCTGACGCCGCAACTCTTCCGCCATGCGCGCAGCGAAGAAGGTGATCACCGCCGCCGCGAGCGCGAAACTCAGCCACATGCCGTAGACCTGCAGGTTTTCCCGGGCAATCGGGAAGGTTTGCAGCGGATAGAAACGCGCCAGCAGCAGCGTGTACATGGCTAGGGCGATGCCCGACAGAATCAGCGAAAACCGCCACGGCAAGGTCACGGCAGCGATGGTCAGCGGCACCAGGTAATAAGAGACGAACGGGTTGGTCGAACCGCCAGAGAAATACAGCAAGGCACTGTGGATAAACAGGTCGCAGGCCAGTTGCACGGCGTATTCGAGCTCGGTCACCGGCCACGAAGTGCGCAGGCGAATCGCGGTAAACGCGCACAGCAGCATCGAGCAGCCGAGAGTCATTGCCAGTTGAAACCAGGGCAATGGCAGCAAATCGAACCAGTAGGCCAGCCCGACGGAACCGGCCTGTGCGGCCAGCACCAAAGTGCGGATGAACGTCAGCCGCCAGAGATTCTGGCGAGTCGCGGAAGTGATTTGAACGGCGGCGAGCATGAGCTCTCCTGATGAGCGCTCCAGGCGGATCGCACGGAGTATAACCAAGCACGGGGGCCGACAGGCAAAAGTGCGGCAAACGGCCACACGTCAACACCCCACACAAACCCTTTGTAGCAGCTGCCGAAGGCTGCGTTCGGCTGCGCAGCAGTCGTGAAATCGGGCGCCGCGGTGTTTCAGTAAAACCGGGGGCTCGGGTTTTACGTCTGCTGCGCAGCCGGACGCAGCCTCGTACCTCGGCAGCTGCTACAGGGGTTTTTGGTGATCTGGAACTGGCCCCGGCCCCATGTAGCAGCTGCCGAAGGCTGCGTTCGGCTGCGCAGCAGTCGTCAAATCAGGCGACGCGGTGTTTCAGTAAAACCTCGTGCTTGGTTTTACGACTGCTGCGCAGCCGGACGCAGCCTCGTGCCTCGGCAGCTGCTACAGGGGTTTTTGGTGATCTGGAACTGGCCCCGGCCCCATGTAGCAGCTGCCGAAGGCTGCGTTCGGCTGCGCAGCAGTCGTCAAATCAGGCG
>NZ_MKGS01000013.1:0-16535 GCF_002836905.1 Pseudomonas sp. 43NM1
CACCGTCACCTCATTGGCCGACCTCAAGGTCGGCAAAATCGACGCAACCCACGCGTTTTCATCCTCCGCAGCACCGACCGTCACACCGCTGCCGCTGATCGACTTGGGCATCTGGACCTGCCACAAAATCCTCGGTATCGGCACCTGCGGCCCGGCGCGCGCCGCTTTTGCCGGCGGCGGCATCGCAATCATGGCGCAGAGCAGCGTCGGCCAGAACAGCCAGAATTTGCTCTACTCCAGCACCACGCCGTTCGCGACCCCGGCCAACCTCAAACTGGCGCCGAGCATTCAGTCGGTCGCACCGACGACCAACATCGTCGCCAGCCTGTCGAACACCCTCGCGGGGATCAATCTGATCGTCTACAGACCCGTCGGCAGCAACCCGCTGGGGTCGATTATCGCGGGCGTCGGCGGCCTGATCAGCGACGTCAGCAATATCCTCCAACCGCTGATCAGCAATCTGCTGAGCCCGCTGCTCGACCCGTTGCTGAACAATTTGCTCAAAGGTCTGGGGATCAATCTGATGGACGTCGAGGTCGGGGCCAACATGACCTGCGGCCAGACCGGCAGGGCCTATCTGGTGATTTAGTCGCGCGCATTTAACCTTCGGCAACCACCGGCAACTCAATGCAAAACCGCGCGCCTTCCAGCGAGTTCGCCACGCTCAGGCGTCCGCCCATGTTTTCGACGATGCCGTAACTCACAGACAAGCCGAGTCCGGTGCCGACGCCAATCGGTTTGGTGGTGAAGAACGGTTCGAAAATCCGCTCCAGCAACCGCGCATCAATCCCGCCAGCGTTGTCCTCGACCCACAGCCGCACCGACTGCGCGTCACGCTCGGCGGTCAGCGAAATCCACGGCTTGAACCCTCGATCCGCCTCACGTTTGCTCAACAGCGCATCCCGCGCGTTGACCAGCAGGTTGATCAACACCTGCTCCAGTTGATCGACATGCCCGCGCACGCGCGCCGTGAAGGTGTTTTCGCCGACCCGCAGTTCCACACCTTTGCCGCGCAAACCCTCGGCGAGCAGCGACAGCGTACCTTCGATGGCATCCAGTGGATTGAACGGCTGCTGCTCGATTTCCGAGCGCCGGCCGAACACGCGCATGTGATCAACCACCCGCGCCGCGCGCTGCACCTGCGCGTCGATGCGCTTGAGTTTGTCGCTGAGGTAATCGACTTGCACATCGCCGTTGTCGAGGCGCTTGAGCACGTTGACGATGGCCATGCGCATCACGTTCAGCGGCTGATTGATTTCATGCGCAAGCCCGGTGGCCATTTCGCCGAGGGTGGCCATTTTCGCGCTCTGGGTCAGTTGCTGTTGCGAGCGCCGCACCTCGGTGTTGTCGCGGCCGACCGCCTGGATTTCCAGCAAGCGACCCTGCTCATCGAACACCCCGCGATCCGACCAGACCCACCACGCATGTTCGCGGCCCGGTAGCTGCAAACTGATTTCGGCGGTGCTCACCGGCAGTTCCGGGGTCAGCAAACTCAGGCGCTGCAGAAACGCTTGGCGCTGTTCGTCCGACATCCAGCTGCCGAGGTTGACCCCCGGCAGTTGCGCCGGTTCGACCTCCATATACGTCGCCAGTGGCCGGTTGCCGAAACTCAAGGTCAGGTCCGGGCGGTAACGGCAGATCATCGCCGGCGAGTCTTCGACCAGAATCCGGTAGCGCTCTTCGCTTTGCCTGACCTGCTCGGCGGCGAGGGTGGCTTCGGTGACGTCCAGCCACAGGCCGACGGCTTCCACCGGCAGGCCGAGGTCGTCGCGCAGCAACTTGGCTTCGTCGAGCAACCAGTGGTAATCGCCGCGACAATCGCGCAGTCGATAGCGGGCGCGCACCGAGCCTTCGCGCAACAAGTGGCGGGTGCGCTCGAAGTAGCGGTCGCGGTCCTCGGGGTGCACGCGTTCGATCAGCGCAGCGGCGGCGCAGTCTTCAAGATTCCAGCCCAATAACGGCCCGAGGCTGGCGCTGAAAAATGTCGGTATCAGCGCGCCTTCGACATAGCGCTGGACGTAAATCACCGCCGGCGAACTGGCGATCAGATTGTCCAGGCGCGCATGCGCGGCGGCGGTGTGTTGTTGCTGATTTTTCATGTCGCTGATGTCGAGCATGAAACCCACCAGCCGCCGACTGTCGCCGCTGCCGATAGCCTGACCTTGCAACCGATACCAGATCGGTTGCTGTTGTTTATCCAGCTGCGGTTGATTCAGCTGCTGTTGATTCAATTGCGGCTGATGCAGCTGCGCGTCGCCACGGTGCAGGCGCACGCACAGGCTCAATGGCTCGTCATGCTGCTGCAAGGCGTGCACGCGGCTGCGCAATTCTTCCCGGTCGGCGGGGTGGATTTGCCGCAGCCAGTCATCCAGCGTCAGCCGCGTGTCGTCGAGTTGCAGGACGCTGGCGAGGGACGGCGCGAGGTGGATTTCATCGGCGCCGAAGACCTCCCACCAACCGGTGCCGAGCAAGGCCTGAAGCAATTCCATGCGTTCCAATTGCAGATGATGTTGCTGCTCGCGCAAGCGGCTGAGCAGCGGCCCGGCAAGTGCGCTGAGCAGCAGCAACCAATCGCGATCACCAAGCTCCGGCGCTTTTTCCTGGGCCGAATAAAAGCCGCACAGCAGCCACGCGGCGACCCCGCGATCATCGCAGTAAGGCACGGCAAAACCATCGGCGTGACCGAACAGCGCCTGCAAGCGCGGTTGTTGATCAAACAAGGGTTGGTGAGCGATTGGTTGATTGATGCCCGGCTGATTGCCGCTCAAATGCTGCGGCGCGGTGCCGTTGAGGCTGTCGAGCAGGGTGCCGAGCGGCTGCTGGTGGTGCCACAGCGCAGGGGCGTCGTGGGCGGCGAACTGGCGATGGATTTGCCAGCCTTGCGCCTCATCATCCAGCAATGCCAGCGCAACGCAGGGCATGTGCCAGCGCTGGGCGATGGTCTGCAATTGTTCGTCGACGATCACCGGCAGCCGCGCGAGGCTGCACGCGCGCAGGTGCTCGCTGACTTGCGCGGCCACGGCCTGACATTCTTCGCGGCTGCGCGCCTGATGCCGTTCGAGCAGCAAATCGCCGATGTCGATCAACTGCAATAACCAACCCTCGTTCGACGGTTGCACCCAACCGCGCAGGTGCAGGGTCTGCTCGCCGAGTCCGGGAAAGTCCAGGTCGAGCATCTGTCCTTGCCAGTCACCGGGCAGGCCTTCGATCACCAGCGTGCTGTGCGCCAGCACAAAGTCGTGCAGCGGCAATGGTTGATCGGCCGCCAGTTGCTGGGCGAGCACGTGCCGCAGCGACCCGGTCATGTGCAGCACTTGGCCGTGGTGATTCAGGTGCAAATGCAGACCGGCCGGGTGCTGCCGCGCGGGTTCGGGCAGTTCGGTGCTCGGGGTGTCGGGGCGCTTGAGCAGGCGCGCGAGCAGGTGATCGCCGGAGGTCAAAATTGCAGACTCGACGTGGCGCTGAGGTTGGCCGGCAAATTCGGCACGCTGCCCACGCCCGGCAACACCAGAAACGGAATGACCCGATTGAGTTTGCTGGTGGGGTAATTCACCGAGACCGTCAGCGTGCCATTGCCTGTGTTGTAGACCGCGCTGGTGTCGGCGCCGATCACCAGATCAAGCGCCGAGGGCATCCACGACAATTGCTGTTGCAGCGTGCTGGTGGCGGTGTTTTGCACCACTGTCGCGTAGCCCGGCGTGTTGGGATCGACCGCCACGCTGCGACGCACTGCTTCGGCGGTGGCGTGGTTGAACGACTGCATCAAGACGAACGGCAGGCTGTAACTGACCACGCCATAAAACACCGCGAAAAAAATCACGAACACCACGGCGAATTCTATCGCCACGGCGCCTTTTTGCTTGCTCGGGAGGCCTGCTTTCATGAGTGCGTCTACCCTGACAGTCACTGCGTAATGTCAGCATAGAATCATTCAGCCAAAACGGACGGTTTTTACCGGATGCAGAGCTTTGTCTTGATTATCTGGTTAGCGCTGTGCGCGGCGCAGGATGCGCGCCATCGGCACATCAGCAATGTGCTGACCCTCGGCGCGGGCGGGTTGGCGTTGGGCTATTTGCTGTGGACCGGGCGCACCTGGCTTGGCGCGGATGCGGCGCAGGGCGGTTGGGCATTTTTGCTGGCGCTGGCATTGACGTTGCCGGGTTACGCGCTGAAGCGCATGGGCGCCGGCGATGTGAAACTAATGACAGCTTTGGCTTTGGCGACCGACGGTATTCACCTGCTCGGTGCATTTATTGGCGCGGGCGTCGCCAGTTTGCTCTGGCTGCTGCTTGCGCCAAAAGTCTGGCTTTATATGGGTCAACGACTTAACGGAGAAATCCAGCATTTACCGGGCAATTCGTCAAAAAAGCTGCCCTATGCGCCTTTCGTACTGGTCGGTATGGCGGCGACGCTGATTTGGATCCACTAGTCGTGAAGCGTTTGTCGCGAGTTGTACAGACTGGGAAAGTCCGTCTACTTTGAATTTAGAGTACTTGTACGACTTGTGCCCATTAGTACAGGAATGGTCAGAGTTTCGACATTGCATGGAGTGGCAAGTGAACAAGTTAAGGTCTGCGGTAAAGGTCCTGGTAGTCGACGATCAGCCGCTGATTGTCGAAGAATTGTGTGAGTTCCTGGAGAGCAGCGGTTATCGCTGTGTGCCGTGCGAATCCAGTGCGCAGGCGCTTGAGCGATTTGCCGATGATGCCGAGATTGGTCTGGTGTTGTGTGATTTGCATATGCCCGACATGGACGGCATCGAGCTGGTCCAGGCGTTGCAGCGCTTGTGCGGCCGGGAGCGCGCGTTCGAGGCGATTATGTTGACCGGGCGCGCCGACAAGCAGGATGTGATCAAAGCATTGCGGGCCGGGATTGCTGACTACTACCAGAAGCCGATTGATCTCGATGAGATGCTCGAGGGGCTGCGGCGTCAGGAGGCGGCGTTGCATGAGCGGCAGAAGGATTTGCAGCTTGGGCATTTGAATCGCAAGTTGCAGTTTTTGTCTGAGTCGATTGATGACCTTTATCAGGATCTGGACAAGGTTCGGCGTGGGCCGGAGGTGGGTGATGGTGCTGCGGGTGATGCTGATTCGGTAGAGGTGCCGGCGATTTTTGATCAGTTGTCACCGCGGCAGTTGGATGTGGCGCGGCTGGTGGGCAAGGGCCAGACCAATTATCAGATTGCCTGCGAGTTGGGCATTACCGAGAACACGGTGAAGTTGTATGTGTCACAGGTTTTGCGCTTGACGCAGATGCACAATCGCACGCAGCTGGCTTTGGCGTTGTCGCCCGGCGTTGCGGGCTCGCGGGTGCGGGTGACTGCGCATTGAATTGCCCCGGCGTTCGGCCCCTTCGCTGGGGCCAGATGCCTTTGACCTTGTGGGAGCAAAGCTTGCTCGCGATGACAACCTGCCAGCCAACCAATCCCTCCCGAATGTACCCAACCCCCCTGTAGGAGCGAGCCTGCTCGCGATGCCTTTAGCCCATACCCCTGCCCCAAAAAACCTCACTCATTAACCTTGATTTCCCCCCCAGCATCCGGGTCGTAAAGGTCCGGGATTTCATACTGATATTTCTTCAACCAGCGCTGCATGGCGGCTTCCCGCTCCGCCGCGCTTTGGGTTTGTGATGTCTTGGAGGCAGCCTGGTTGCGGCTTTGCAGCACTAGCCAGCCTTCGGTTTCCTGTTGTTGTGGCGATGATGGGCCGGAGTCGATGGCGAGGGCGGTGACGGGAAGAGTCAGCAGAGTCAGTAAGGTCAGGCAGTAGAGTCTGTTCATGGTCGGCTCCTATTTCAGCGCCACCGGTTGGGTGTCTGCCGCGCTGGCGACTTGGTTGGTGGCGGTGGTTTTGCTCGGCTGCCGGAGTTTTTCTGCGCGGGCCTGGGCGTCGGTGAATTGTTGCGGTGTGAGGTGTGAGCGGCTGACCACTTCGGCGGCTTGTTGCCAGTTGTTTTGGTAGAGCAACAAGGTCACCAGGTTGGCCGCCGCCAAGGTGTCGTTCTGCTTGAGTTCGATGGCGGTGAGGAATTCGAATTGCGCGTCTTCCAGGCGTAGTTGGTTGAGGTAGACCACGCCCAGGTCGTTGCGGATTTTTTCGTTGGTGGGGGCGAGGCGGGCGGCGCGTTGCAGGTGCGATTGCGCTTGGCCGTAGTCGGCGCGGGCGGCGTAGAGTTGGCCGAGGCCTTGTTCGGCGTCGGCCGTGAGGCAACTGCCGAGCAGGCTTCGGTAGAGCGGTTCGGCTTCGCTGCGGCCCAGCAGGCGATAGACCTTGGCTTTGCGCAGGCGTACTTCGCCGAGGTTGTCGGGCAGGCTTTGCAGGTTGGCGAGGCTGGCGTGGAGTTTGCCGTCGTTGGCCAGATCGTCGGCCAGGTTCAGCGCCAGTTCCTGGTCGGAACTCAGCTTGCTGCAACTGGCCGGCGAGATCATCGCTGACCATGGCGCCTGGCCGTCGGTGGCGCAGCCGGTGAGCAGCAGCAGGCCGAATGCAGCGATCAATAGCTTCATTTTGTTCCCTCAAAAAGTGCGTGACTCACGATGCAAACGCTCGGGTCATGGCGGTCAAACCGGGGCCGGCGAGGACGATCAGCAGGGCTGGAAACAGGAACAGCATCATCACCACGGACATCTTCGCCGACATTTTCGAGATGTATTCTTGCAGCCGCGTCAGGCGTCGGTCGTCGAGCAGTTGCTTGAGCGCCAGCAGTGATTTCATCGCCCCGCCGCCCTGGTGGATCAGTTGCTGCAAGATCAAACAGGTGTCGCTGAATTCGTCCACCGCCAGCAGCAGCGCGGCTTTGTGCAACTCCTGGCTGAGTTCGAGGCCGGAGTCGACGCGGTTGAGGATCAGCTTCAATTCGCGGGTCAGTTGCGGCAGGAGTTTTTGCCCTTCGCTGCTGAGCACGCGCAGCGCTTGTTCGACCGCCATGCCCGATTCGAAAAGAATCCGCAGCAGCGGGATGAAGGTCGAGATTTCCGTGGCGATGATTTGCTGTCGGCGAGCGGCGGCGTAGGCGAGCAGGCGTTTGGGCAGCAAGTAACCGAAACCGGTGGCCAGCAGCGGCAACAACCAGCCGTTGGCGGCACCGGAGAAAAACACTTCTTTGACCGTCAGCCCGAGCCCCAGCATCAGCAGCGGCGTGCCGACCTGAAACGCCGCGTACACCGCGCGTTCATTGGCGCGGCGCCAGCCCAGGCGGCTGAGCAGGGTTTGCGTTTCGCTGTCGATGCTCACCGAGCGCTGGCCGAAGCGGCTGTTGCCGAGCACGCGCAACCAATTGCCGAAACGGTTCTCGCGGACCAATTGCCCCTGCAAGCGCAGCGTCACCTGGCGCACCCGGCGACGCGCTTGCAGCAAGTGATTGGCGACCAGCAGCAGGGCGCCGAGCAATAACATCAGGCTGGCGAGTAGAACCATCTCAGACACTCCGCAACATGCGCCACAGCGCCAGGCAACCGATCATTTGCAGGACCAGTGCGGCAATCAACATGACCTGCCCGCCCGAGTCGCTCCACATGCCGAGCATGTAGCCGGGATTGGTCAGCATGAAGTAACTCACCAGAATCATCGGCAGCGAACCGAGCACCCACGCGGTCATGCGCGTTTCACCGGTCATTGCGCGCAGTTGCCGAGCGCCCTGGTCGCGTTCGCGGATCAGTTTGATCAGGTTCTCCAGCAGCTCGCTGGCGTTGCCGCCGTAGCGATGATTGACCTTCAGGCCCAAGGCAAACATGCGCAGTTCGTCCTGTTCATAAAGCTCGGCAAAGTCGCTGACCGCGTCCGGCAAATTGACCCCGAGCTGCACGTTGCGCTGCACCCGGCCCATCGCTATTTTCAGCGGATCTTCGCTGGCGTCGATGCCGCCCATGACCGCGTCGCTCAGGGTTCGCCCGGATTTGAGACTGCGCACGGTGTAATCGAGCAACTGCGGCAATTGCTCGATCATGCGTTTCACGCGACGCCGATACAGCCACGAAATGTACAGCCGCAAGGTGATTGGCGGCGCCAGCAACAGGGTAAGCAAACCGACCCAATCGGCCAGCCAGTAACCGATCAACATTGCCAACGCCCACAGCAGCAACCAGCGCCCGAGGTGCTCCGTCGGGCGCCCGAGGCCGGCGCGTAAGAACATCCGTTCCAGACCGACCCACCTCACCTTGTCGGCAGCCATTTGCGGCTGACCGTGGGCCAGCCGATTGAGCACCCGCTCGTGACCGGTTTTGCGCATCCCGTGCGCGAACAGCCAACCCGACAAGCCGAGCAGCAGCAGGCAAATCACGCTGAGAATCATCGGGACGATCATGCCGAATGCTCCATGCCGTCAGCCCAGGCTCGACTCGTGGCGCAGCTTGTCACCCGCCGGGTTGATCGCCTCGCGCAGGAAACCGAAACCGCCACGGCGGTCGAGGCGGAACAAGGTGTTGGTGACGTAGACGTCTTCGCGCACGCCGACCACTTCCACCACTTCGCTGACGCAGCGTCGGCCATCGGGCATGCGCGTCAGTTGGATCACCACGTCGAGCGCGGCGCAGATCATCTGCCGCAGCGTGCGCTCGGCGATGGCGCGCCCGGTCAGGCCGACCAGGGTTTCCAGGCGCAGCAACGCGTCCTGCGCGTTGTTGGCGTGCACGGTGCTCATCGAACCGTCGTGGCCGGTGTTCATCGCGGTGAGGACGTCGAGCACTTCGACGCCGCGAATCTCGCCGAGGATGATCCGGTCCGGGCGCATCCGCAGGGCGTTGCGAATCAGGTCGCTGGCCTTCACTTCGCCGTGGCCCTCGGCATTTGGCGGGCGGGTTTCCAGGCGCACCACGTGCGGGTGGCCGAGTTGCAATTCGGCGACGTCTTCGATCGTCACCAGCCGTTCATGCGGATTGATCAACTGGCTGAGAATGTTCAGCAGCGTGGTTTTGCCAGTCCCGGTGCCACCGCTGATAAGGATGTTGCAGCGCTTGCCGACGGCGTTTTGCAGGAACTCGAAAATCGCCTGATCGATGGTTTGCATCGCCATCAGGTCGCTGCTTTTGAGCATGTCCTTGCGGAATTTTCGAATCGACAGGCACGGGCCATCGAGGGCAATTGGTGGAATGATCGCGTTGACCCGACTGCCATCCGGCATCCGCGCATCGACCATCGGCGATGACTCGTCGAGGCGTCGGCCGAGTGGCGCGAGGATGCGCTGCATGACGCGCTCGACGTGGTGCGCGTCGATAAACCGCAGGTCGCTGAGGTGCAGCACGCCTTCGCGTTCGATGAAAACGCGGTGCGGGCCGTTGACCAGAATTTCGGTCACCGCCGGGTCGCGCAGCAGCACTTCCAGCGGCCCAAAACCGGTCAGCTCATCGACGATTTCTTCGGCCAGTCGCTCCATCTCGTAACGGGAAATCGCCAGGTGCAAACGGGCAATGTATTCGGCGACTTTGTCGGTGACGAATTGCGCGAGCAACTGGCGCGAACCTTCCAGCAGGTTTTTCCCGGACTCTTCGATGGCGTCGATGATGTAGCGGTGCAGCACCAGTTTCAGGCCTTCGTGGTCGCTGTTGCCGGACGCGTTGCGCTGCGGCGCGCCGAAGAGTTTTTCGCCGGTCATTGCGTGCCCCTCAAGCGGTCCAGCCAGCCAGCCTTGGGTTTGGCCAGGCCTTCGGAGCGCTTGGCCAGGCGTTCGCCGAGGGTGCGCAGGCTCTGCGTGAGTTTTTCCCGTGGGGCCAATTCGAACAGCGTCACACCCTGGTTTTTCGCATTCAGGCGCACTTCCGGGCTGTAGGCCAACACGGCGATGACGTCGAGGTTGAAGGTTTTGCCGAGGGTTTCCGCGTCCGGCGCGATGTGGCTCAAGTAGCGATCAACCAGCAGTCGGCCGTGGTCGAGTTTCATGCCTTTTTCACGCCACAGATTGAGCACCGCGAGGTTGCGCCGGCAGTCGAGCACGTTCTGGTCGCTGTACCACAGCAACTTGTCGCAATGGCTGACAAAGGTGCGCAGCGCCTCGCTGTCCGGCTGCCCGGCGAGGTTCACGACGATGTGCTGGAAGTGTTGGCGCAAGGCGCTGAGCAGCATGTACAGCTCGGCGGCGCTGGTGCTTTCCAGCGGCTCGTCATGGTTGGCGTAGGCGAGAATCCGCAAGCCCGCCTCGGCGCTGGTGAAGGCGCTGTCGATCAGCGTTGTGTCGAGTCGGCGCAAGTGGCGCAACGCGTCGCCGAAGTGAAAAGAGCTCTCCAGCCCAAGCAATGCCAGGCTGTCGCCACGCGGCAAACCGAGGTCGAGCAGCAAGGTTTGTTGTCCGCTCTTTTGCACCACCAGCGCCAAGTGATTGGCCAACAATGCGCCGTCGCCATTGCTCTGGGTGCCGTACAACACGGTGAGCCCGCCGAGTTGGGTGTTCGACGCAACAGGCGGCAGGCGTTTGCTCAAGCGCCGCACCAGCCCGGCGACTTCGCTGGAACGTGAGCCGTACGCGACGAAATCCCGCGCTCCGGCGCGCATGGCGTTGAGCACCAATTGGTTGTCCATGCCATCGCCGAGGGCGACGATGGCGAGCATCGGTTTGGCTTCCAGCGCGCCCTCGATCAACGCGCTTTGCGCCACCACGTGCTCGCGGTCGAGGCCGACGAACACCAGGCTGGCGAAGGTCACGTCGACCAGCGCCAGCAGTTCATCAAGGCTGCCGCCACCGGCGCCGACCACTTGGCCGAGCGGCGCAAGCGCGCCTTGCAGCCATTCCAGATCGGTGCTGTTGCGGGTAATCGCGAGAAAGGTCTGGCTCAGGCTCTGGCTCATTGCGACAGTCCGCTGCGTTTGTCGAAGTTGCCGTTTTCGAGGAAAAACATGCGGTAGAAATTCGGGTCGTAGTTGCGCAGTTTTTCCCCCGGCAGCGACGGCAATTGCGCGTCTGCCGACAACGGTTGAACCAGGTGCGGGGTGACGATCATCAGCAGTTCGCGCTCTTCGCGATTGATCTGCGAACTGCGGAAAAACGCGCCCAGCACCGGAATGTCACCGAGCCCCGGAAACTTGTTGACCTGCGAACTGTTGCTGGTGCTGATCAGGCCGCTGATGACAAAACTCTCGCCGTCGGCGAGGGAAATGCTCGTGTCGGTGCGGCGGATGGTCAGCGCCGGCACGGTGGTGCCGGCGATGTTTACGGCGTTGCTGAAGTCCAGTTCGCTGACTTCCGGCGCGACTTTCAGGGCGATGCGATTGCGCCCGATGATGGTTGGCGTCAGGGTCAGGCGAATGCCGAACTCCTTGTATTCGATGGAGACGTTATCGCTGCCGGCGCTCGGCACCGGCACCGGAATTTCGCCGCCCGCCAGAAAGCTTGCGCTCTGCCCGCTCAACGCCACGAGGCTTGGCCGCGCGAGGGTGTAGGCAAATCCGCTGCCCTCCAGCGCGTTGATGATCATCATGGTTTTGCCGCCGATCCAGGAGAAGTTGAACAGGCTGTTGTCCACCGGCAAGCGCGGTGTCGGCACACCGTCGATGGGCGGCAACGTGCCCGGCGCCCCGAACAGAAAGTTGCCGCGCGTGCCGACCAATGACGCGGTGGCTTCCTTGAGTTTGGTGCGGCTGACTTCGACGAAGCGGATGTCGGTTTGCACCTGCGACGGCAGCGACGGGTCGTCGGATGGCAGCAGGCTGGCGCTGGTCAACGCGGCGGTGGCGCGGCCCTGGACGAACACCATGCTTTGACGCGGTTCGCTGGCGCAGGCGGTCCAGATCATCAGGCTGGTGGCGCCGGGCGCGATGCCGGTGAGCAAAAACGCCGAGCCGCCATTCGGGTGCACGTCGGCGATTTTTGGATCGCCGATCGCCAGGCGGGTGATTGCCACCGGTGATTGCAGGTCCTGTTGCAAGCCTTCACCGATCTCGATCACTGGCGGCAAACGTCCGAGCGCGGCGCAATTGCCGGTCACCGCGAGCGCGGCTTGCAGGGGCAGCAGCATCAGCATCAAAGCCCCGAGCAGGGTTTTGAACAGTGGCGAGGTACGACTCTGCATGCCGTGACATCCTTGATCAGTCATGGGGTTTGCTGGCTAATTTGATTGCCGCGAATCACTTCAATCGATGCCCGCGCCGCTGCGCTGTGGCCGCCGCTGGCCGGGGATTTCGGCGCCGCGCCGAGGGCCAGTTGCGTGAACTGAAAGAGCTGGCTGTTGGCGCTGTCGAGTTTGCCCGGCGCGGCGTCGGCGCCGGCCCAGTATTTGGCCAGGCGTTGCTCTTCACTGCTGCGCACCGCCAGGCGCAAGGTGCCGACCTGGGTCGCGAGCATCAGCCGACTCAGCAGTTGTTCGGGCACCGCGAGGACCACGGTGCGCGCGGCGATGCGGCGTTGATCCTGTTTGAGTTTGTCGTCGGCGCTGAGCGCGGGTGTGGCCGGTTGACCATCGTTGGTCAGGCCGTATTGTTCGCCGACGCCAAGCACGCGCATGGCCGGCACGACGATCTGCGCCGACTGCTGCAGGTTGCTGCTGTCCTGACGCAAAAACAGCAACACATCGACGTAATCGCCCGGCGTCAGTTGGCCCGCCGCACCGATCACTTCGTCCACGGCGACGGCGAGGGCGCGCTCATTGCTGCGGATCATCCGCGCCAACGCGCCGCCCGCTTCGAAGCTGTCATCGCTGAGCCAGGTGCCAGCCTTGAGATGCCGCCAAGGCGTGCGGCCGACGGCTTGATCGAGCGCGCCAAGACTGCCGGCGGGAGCGCTGCGAAGTTTTTCGATGGTCAGGTCGGCGGCAGTCAGTGGAGTGAAGGGCGGCACGTCGCGAGTCAGCACCACGACCGGTTGACGGGTCTGGTCTTCAGCGCTGGCAACGGTTTTTTCCACGGTGGTTGTAGTCGTCGGCGCGACCACGGGCGCCGCGACCGGAGCCGGTTGACGGCTGAGCACAAATCCCCAATAACCGACAAAAATCGCCCCGAGTAAAAGCAAGCCTGCGAGGCCTATGGTGACGCGACTGTTCATGACGGCTCTCCCTTTCCCGCTGCGCTGACATCCCGCATTTCCTGACGAGGCGTTTTCGCAATCAGGCAGCTATGAACATGAAACTATTTCGCTATTTGCACGCTAGTCGATCTAAAACAAAACGCCATTAGGGGCCGCTAAATATCTGACTTAAGTATGAGAAATGACCGATTAATCGCTGTTTCTGGTGCGGCGATTGCGACTAATGCTTTGTGATTAATCAGTTCTTACAGTTGTTGCCGAAGGCTTTGTTGACAATGCTCAAGTGGCACAGGGAAATCCCGTTGCAGCACCGTTTCGTCGGCGCCAGAGGCGCGAAGGAGTAGACGCATGATTCTCGAATATCTGTTGCTCAGAGCCCGGTTGTTTTTCAAGGACACTGAGGGCGCATCGGCCATCGAGTACGCGATTGTGGTTGCCATGGTGGCGGTGGTGGCGGTGGTGTTTATCGCGCCGGTGGGTACCGAGGTGCGGGCGATTTTCAACAATGTTCTGGTGGCCTTGGGCGGTACTGCGCAGCCTGCGCCGGCGCCTTGATTGGCGCGAATATCGCGCTTGGTCAATGAGCCGCTACACTCGGTTGCACATTCCGTCTTCAGGTGCCGCTTATGAATCCTTCTTCGCCGCCACGCCAACAGTTACTCCTGGTTGACGACGAAGAGGATGCATTGCTGGAACTGGCCGAGTTGCTGGAGGGCGAGGGGTTTGTCTGCTTCACTGCGACGTCGGTGAAACTCGCCCTGCATCACCTCACGCGCAACCCCGATATCGCCCTGGTCATTACCGATCTGCGCATGCCGGAAGAGAGCGGCATGTCGCTGATCAAACGCCTGCGCGAACACACCTCCCGCCAGCACCTGCCGGTCATCGTCACCTCCGGGCATGCCGACATGGAAGACGTCAGCGACATGCTGCGCTTGCAGGTGCTCGACCTGTTTCGCAAACCGATTTACCACGTTCGGCTGCTTGAGACGCTGAATAATCTGTTTTCTCGCAGTGGTGGGTGAACCTGTGGTTTTGCGGTGAATGTTGGGCCGCCATCGCGAGCAGGCTCACTCCCACAGGGGGCTGTGATCGGATCGAAATCTGCGTCCCGCCACCAATCCCCTGTAGGCGCTGAGCTTGCTCGCGAAGGGGCCGGCACATCCAACATCCCAGCAGCCTGACACACCGCCATCGCGAGCAAGCTCGGCTCCCACAGGATATTTGGTCAGTTCACAACATCTGCGTCCCGCCACCAATCCCCTGTAGGAGCTGAGCTTGCTCGCGAAGGGGCCGGCACATCCAACATCCCAGCCGCCTGACACACCGCCATCGCGAGCAAGCTCAGCTCCCACAGGGTTGATGGTTGGTCACCAGACCTGCGACCGCCACCAATCCCCTGTAGGAGCTGAGCTTGCTCGCGAAGGGGGCGGCACATCCAACATCCCTGTCACCTGACACACCGCTTTCGCGAGCAAGCTCAGCTCCTACAGGGTTGATGGTTGGTCACGAGATCTGCGGCCACCACCAATGCCCCTGTGGGAGCTGAGCTTGCTCGCGATGGCGGCCTGGCAGCCGCCGCGATTTCTTGCGCTACAGCTGATAACTGAAGCTCACGCTGTACCGCGGTCTTCGGTTGAAGGTGTCCAGCGCTTCATCGGACATCGGTTTCGCCGCTTCCAGCGCGACGTTGTAATACTTGGCGTCACCGAACCTCAGCCCCAGCGCCGCCGAGGACAGATTATTGCCCTGCACCGGCAACTCGTTGAACCAGGTTTTCGCGCGATCGAACACCACGTACGGTTGCAAAACCCGCACCCAACTGCCGTTGCGATTGAAGCTGTAATTCACCTCATACGCCACGCCCCAACCCTTGTCGCCGGACGCCTGATCATCGGGATAACCGCGACCAAAATTCTGCCCGCCAAACACCGCGCGTTCGCTGTCGGGCAAGGTGTCGTCGCTCCAGTACAGCGCGCCCGAAAGCACGCCTTGCCAGTTGTCGAAAAACTTGTCGCTCTGCACGCCGGATAACCGCAACCGCAGAAAATCCAGGTCCTGATCGGCATTGGTTTTCGCGCCCATGCCATCGATGCCTTGATACACGCCGCCGCTGAGAATCCGCAGTTGCCGGGCATTCGCCTTGCGCCAATCGCTCTCGAACGCGAGCGCGCGGATGTCGGTGCGCACCTCGACGCTGCGCGGATCGTCGACCACGTCGTAGCGGGTTTTATCGTTGACCGCATACAGCCGCGCGCCGGCGCTCAGGGTTTGATTCGGCGCGGCGATCAGCGCATGGCTGAAACCGATCGAATAACGATCATTCTCCCGATGCGGCTCCAGTTGCAGGCCGTTGGCGAGCAGCACGTTGGTGCCCGGTTCGGCGCGGTAGCGGGAGGCGGATAGACTCAGTTGCGTGCCTTCGGCATTGAGGAACTGCGCGTAGTCGAGCCGGTAGTAATGCTCTTTGTCCTCGCCCGGCGGAAACAGGCCGCTGAGGCTCAATTGTTCGCCCATCGACGTCTGCGCGTTGCTGCTGACCCCGAGCAAAGCCTGGGTGCCGCCGCGGCTTTTCTCAGTGGCGCTCAAGTTGCTGGTGAACGGTTTGCGACTGGCCTGCACCGCCAGATACGCGGCGCCATCGGTGGTGCCGGGCGGCGGCACTTGCGCCTGCAACGTCACGCCGGGAATCCGGCTCATCAGCGTGGTGTAACGCTCGAATGTCTTGCGCGTCAGCGGTCGTTCGGCTTGCAGTTTGGTCACCAGTTTATCCAGCAGACCCTTGACCCGACCGATGTCGCCCTGCAACTGATAATCCTTGATGTAACCCTCCACCAGCACCACGCGGGCGACGCCGTTATTGAACGACTGCTGCGGCAGAAATCCGTAGGACAGCAAGTAGCCGTCCTGCTGATAGCGACGGGTGATTGCGCGAGTCGCTTCGATCCATTCGGCGAGGCTGGTCTCGTGGCCGAGCAGCGGTTGAAAATTCGCCGCCAGTTCTTTGAGCGGGTAAATCGTCCCGCCCTCGATCTGCACGTTTTTGATCGTGACCTTGGTGCCCATGGTCAACGGCTGAGCCTGCGCGGCGCCAGGATCCGGCACTTGCAGCGGCGCCGTTTGCGGGCGATAAGCGTCCGCCGGCAGGTTCGGCACAGGAAGATTACGCGTGGTTTCGTTGCTGTTGAGAAAGCTCGGCAGGGTGTCGGCGAGGGCGAAGGAACTGACGCTGATTAACACGAGGGAAGCCATAACGCGCATAGGACACTCCATGGTCATATCGCAACATCCTTCGATTCGTCAGCTGACTGAACCAGAACCGCAGGATGTCCTGCTCCAAAAGAAAAAGCGGAAGACTCGAGTCGAATCTTCCGCCTCCAACCAAGCGTAGGCGCTGTAGATTGGGCCGTCGAATCGGCCAGGTGCAATTCAGTTTTTATTGCCGCCCAAACCACCGAGCAAACCGCCGAGTCCACCCGTGGCGCCAGTGCCCGAACCGCCGCTCGCGGCGCCGCCATTCAGCAGTCCGCCCACCGCGCCCACCGTCGCGCCGACCGTGGTGACGGTGTTGCCCACCGCCGCAACCACCG
>NZ_MKGS01000014.1:0-96566 GCF_002836905.1 Pseudomonas sp. 43NM1
CTATCAGTCTGACCCCACAAGCACCCACACGAATTGCTTGATTCAGTTGTTAAAGAGCGGTTGGTTAAGATCTTTCGTCTCAACCGAGGCGCGCATTCTACAGCAGCGCCAGTTGCTGTCAAGTGGTTATTTTCAGAAGTTTTCGAAGATTTCTTCAACAACTTCAACCACTTGCGCTTTCGATCTCTCGTTAGCGGGAGGCGAATTCTACAGCGTTACTCGCTGCTGTCAACCCCTCTTTTTCAACCCCCTTTCGCGCTTCGATGAACCGAAGCAACTCACCGCCGAAACCTGCGTAACTCATTGTTTACCAAGGAGTTTTCCGTTTCGACTGCGCCGGAAGTGGGGCGAATTATAGACTTCCAGAATCTGCCGTCAAGCGCTGATTTGCTGTTTCAATCAAATCGGCTAAAAACCTCCTTTATATAGACGCCGGCTCATCGAGTGCGCAGTATATTGCCCACACGTAACATCATAATTCGCCTACTGCCTCGGACGACGCCTCGCAATGAACGACCAGCCCCGCACGCTTGCCTCCACTCTGTTCTCGGTTGGCCTTCTATTAATAGCCATGGCATCGATCCAGTCCGGGGCATCCCTGGCCAAAAGCATGTTCCCCATCGTCGGCGCGCAAGGGACCACAACGCTGCGGCTGATCTTCGCCAGCGTGATCATGCTGCTGATCCTGCGCCCATGGCGAGCAACGCTGACCGCCAAGTCCCTACGCACTGTGATCATCTACGGCATGGCATTGGGCGGAATGAACTTCCTCTTCTATATGTCGCTGCGCACCGTTCCGCTGGGTATCGCCGTAGCGCTGGAATTCACCGGTCCATTGGCCGTCGCGATCTACGCCTCGCGTCGCGCCATCGACTTTCTGTGGATCGCGCTCGCCGCCGTCGGTTTGCTGCTATTGATACCCACCGGCGCGACATCCGCCGGAATTGACCTGGTGGGCGCCGGTTACGCACTCGGCGCCGGTGCGTGCTGGGCGCTATACATCCTGTTCGGACAGAAGGCCGGCGCCGACAACGGCGTCACAACCGCTGCGCTGGGCGTCATGATCGCCGCACTGTTCGTCGCACCGATCGGCATCGTCCACGCTGGCGCCGCGTTGCTCACTCCTTCGCTGATCCCGGTTGCCATTGGGGTCGCCGTGCTGTCCACCGCCCTGCCCTACACCTTGGAGATGGTCGCCCTGACGCGAATGCCCGCGCGAACCTTCGGCACATTGATGAGCATCGAACCCGCGTTCGGTGCACTCTCGGGCTTGCTGTTCCTCCACGAATACCTGTCGTTCTCCCAGTGGATGGCCATTCTCTGCATCATTCTCGCTTCCGTTGGAGCGACACTGACCATGGGCAGCAACGCCAAACCCGCCATCGCAGCAGATTGATACCGGATTTGACGAAGCTCTGGTATTTACCGTTTATTTAGGCCATGTTTAGCCGCGCAACCCGATGCCGCACATGGAGTTTTTCAGACAGGGACAACAACGCGCGTCAGGTGAAAGTCACAGCGAACGCAGCCAGACCCGGGCGCCAGATCCGGGCCGCTATAAGGACAGTAATGAAACGAATTTTGATTTTGATCGCCGTACTCGCAATTGCAGGCTGCGCGGCGACTTCAAAGACCCAGGTCAAGCACGGCAAGAAAGGGCTGCATATCAACTGTTCCGGCCTCTCGTCCTCCTGGGACAAGTGCTACACCAGCGCCGCCAATTCGTGTGCGCCCAAAAACTACAAGGTCATCGCCAAGTCAGGGGATTCGGTGGAAGAGCCTGGTGACTATCCTTTCGGGCTCAACCCGGCCGGTTATACCAGTCGCAGCATGATCGTCATCTGCAAGTAAACGGTCGACTGGCGGCTGATCCTGGCCTAACGTTCGTTCTGCCAACGAGCGTTTACCAAAGGATCAGCCCATGAATAACAAGAAGGTCGTACTGGTTGTCGGCGCAGGTGATGCCACTGGCGGCGCGATTGCCAAGCGTTTTGCGCAGGAAGGTTTCGTCGCCTGCGTCACCCGGCGCAGCGCCGATAAACTCCAGCCACTGGTGGATGCGATCAACGCCAGCGGCGGCGAGGCGCATGGTTTTGCCAGCGATGCGCGCAAGGAAGAAGATGTGATCGCGCTGGTCGAGCAGATCGAAAGCGAGATCGGCCCCATCGAAGCATTCGTCTTCAACATCGGCGCCAACGTGCCGTGCAGCATTCTCGAAGAAACCGCCCGCAAATATTTCAAGATCTGGGAAATGGCCTGTTTCTCAGGATTTCTCAATGCGCGCGAAGTGGCGAAACGCATGGCCACACGCCAACGCGGCACGCTGCTGTTTACCGGCGCCACCGCTGGATTGCGCGGCGCGGCCGGGTTCGCCGCGTTCGCCGGGGCCAAGCACGGCATCCGCGCTCTGGCGCAAAGCATGGCGCGTGAACTGGGGCCGATGAACATCCACGTCGCGCATGTCGTGGTCGATGGTGCCATCGACACTGACTTCATTCGCAACAGTTTCCCGGAAAAATACGCGACCAAAGAAGACGACGGCATCCTCAACCCCGAGCACATCGCCGAAAACTATTGGTACCTGCACAGCCAGCCACGCGACGCCTGGACCTTCGAGCTCGACCTGCGCCCCTGGAATGAACGCTGGTAACCCCGCGCTTCGCGACGACAACTGACGAAAACTGACAACAACCAAAACAGCCCAGCAGAGTGCATTGACGATGAGCAAAACCGTGGAGTTTTTCTTCGACCTCGGCAGCCCCGCCACCTACCTCGCCTACACCCAACTGCCGAAGATCTGCGCGCAGACCGACAGCCAACTGGTGTACAAACCGATGCTGCTCGGCGGCGTTTTCAAAGCCACCGGCAATACTTCACCGGCGATGATCCCGGCAAAGGGTCGCTACATGTTCAAGGATCTGGATCGCTACGCTCAGCGATATGACGTGCCGCTGAAATTCAATCCGCACTTTCCGATCAATACGCTGATGCTGATGCGCGCGGTTACGGGCATGCAAGTGCGCCATCCCGAACGCTTTCAGGCCTTCATCGATTGCCTGTTCAGCGCGCTGTGGGTCGAGGGTCGCAACCTTGATGATCCGGCTACGGTCGCAGCCGTGTTGACTGAAAACGGATTTGAGCCGAATGCAGTGCTGGCCCTGACTGCCGATGAGCACATCAAAACTGTACTGAAAGAAAACACCGAACAGGCAGTGCAACGCGGCGTGTTCGGTGCGCCGAGCATGTTTATCGGTGATGAGCTGTTCTTCGGACAGGACCGCTTGGACTTTGTCCGCGAAGCCCTGAGCTGAGGTCTTTCGGAAAAAAAACAGGCGCTGAAAGCAGCGCCTGAATTCCAATCCATCAGATTGCCGCAGTCCGCGTGTTCAACCATTCCAGCGCAGCGCCGTCGAGCAGCGGGCTCAGGCGTTCACGCACTTCAGCGTGATAGCCGTTGAACCACTGCTTCTCCTCCAGCGTCAGCAGCGACGGCTCCAGGCAACGGGTGTCGATCGGGCACAGGGTCAAGGTTTCGAATTTGAGGAATTCACCAAACTCGCTTTTCCCTGCCTCGCGGTTCAACACCAGATTCTCGATCCGCACGCCCCAGCGGCCCGGACGATAAGTCCCAGGCTCGATGGACGTAATCATCCCCGGCTGCATCGCGGTTTGCGGTGCTGCCGCCGCTTGATAGGCGATCACTTGCGGGCCTTCGTGAACATTGAGGAAATAACCCACGCCGTGCCCGGTGCCGTGCCCGTAATCAACGCTGTCGGCCCAGATCGGCGCGCGCGCGATCGAGTCGAGCAGCGGCGACAGGATGCCGCGAGGGAAATGCGCGCGGGACAAGGCAATCACGCCTTTGAGCACGCGGGTGCAATCGCGCTTCTGCTCCTCGGTCGGGGTGCCGACCGGGACCATGCGAGTAATGTCGGTGGTGCCGCCCAGGTATTGGCCGCCCGAGTCGATCAGCAACAAGCCGTCGCCCTCGATCACCGCGTGCTCTTCTTCCGTCGCGTGGTAATGCGGCATCGCGCCATTGGCGTTGAACGCGGCAATGGTGTTGAAACTCAACGACACATAATCCGGGCGACGCATGCGCGCGGCGGTCAGGTGTTCGTCGATGGTCAGTTCGGTGATGCGCTCGCGCCCCCACGCCGACTCCAGCCACGCGAAGAATTCGCACAGCGCCGCGCCGTCCTGTTCCATTGCCTGACGAATGTGTTCGGCATCGGCCAGGCTTTTCTGCGATTTGGCCAGTGTGGTCGGGTTCAAGCCTTCGAGCAGTTTGACGCCGCTGTCGAGGTTATCCAGCAAACCGGCGGTGACGCGCGCCGGGTCGACCTGCAGGCTCGAACCGCTCGGCACCGCGCGCAAGGCCTCGGCGACTTCGCTGTAATCGCGCAGGGTCACGCCGTCCTGTTCAAGGATCGCGCGCAGTTCGGCGCTGACTTTGCTCAGCGCGACGAACAACGTCGCCTGGTCCTGACTGATCAACGCAAAGGAAACGAACACCGGGTTAAACGAAACATCGCCGCCGCGCAGGTTGAACAGCCAGGCGATGTCGTCAAGGGTTGCGATGAAATGCCAATCGGCGCCGCGTTCTTTTAATACGTTGCGCAATTGCGCGAGTTTTTCGCCACGGCTGACGGTCGCTTGCGGCGGCAAGTGTTGATAGATCGGCTCATTGGGCAGGCTTGGACGGTCGCTCCAGACTTCGCTCAACAGGTCGATGTCCGTGCGCAGGCGTGCGCCGCGTTCTTCGAGTTTGCTGCCCAGCGTGCGTGCCGAAGCCACGGCCATTACTGCGCCATCGACGGCAACCACGCCACCTTCAGGAGTTTGCTCGGCCAGCCAGTCCAGCGGGCTTGGTTGACCCGGTTGCAGTTTGACCAAATCGATGCCGCTGCCCTTGAGCTCCTTGCTCGCTTGTTCCCAATAACGGCTGTCGGCCCAGACGCCGGCGAAATCCGCCGTAACAATCAAGGTGCCGACCGAACCGTGGAAGCCCGACAACCATTGCCGGCCCTGCCAGTAACCCGGCAAGTATTCGGACAGGTGCGGGTCGGCCGACGGCACCAGCAAGGCATGAATGCCTTCCCGGCTCATCAGCTCGCGGGTTTGCGCCAGGCGCTGGGGCACCAATCCGTTGGTCAAAGGCTGCGTACTCATCATTTCTCCTGCTAACCACTTGGTCATTATTGTTGAGTGCCGATCTGAGTCGGCGCTTTAACGGCTTATTGCCAGAACGCCGGGGCGCTGGCGCAGGCCGTTTTAATCAGTTGGACGGCTTGGTCGATATCCTGCTCGGTGGTGAAACGTCCGAGGCTCAAACGAATGGTGCGCCCGGCAGATCGCGCGTCATGCCCCAACGCCAGCAACACGTGGGACGGCGCGTTGCTCGCGGAATTGCACGCCGAGGTCGCGGAAAACGCAATCGAATGGCCCAGCGCCGTCACGTTGAATTCACCTTCGCTGAAGGTCAGGCTCAACGTATGAGGAATGCGCTGGGTGACGCTGCCATTGAGGCGCACGCCGGGGAGACTGAACAATTGTTCGAGCAAGCGCTCGCGCAAGTGGGCGATGGTGGCTTTCTCGTCGTCGAACAGACTGGCGGCCAACGCAAACGCTTCGCCCATGGCGACGATCTGGTGCGTGGCCAACGTCCCGGAACGCAGCCCGCCTTCATGCCCGCCGCCGTGGATCTGCGCCTGCAAGCGCTGTTGCGCGCGTGGGCCGACGTAGAGTGCGCCGATGCCTTTGGGGCCGTAGATCTTGTGCGCGGAAAACGACATCAGGTCGACCGGCCACTCGGCCAGATCAATCGCGACTTTGCCTGCGCCTTGCGCGGCGTCAACGTGAAACAGCGCGCCACGATTACGCACAACCTGGCCAATCGCCGGGATGTCGTTGACGGTGCCGAGTTCGTTATTGACCAGCATCAGCGACACCAGGAAGGTGTCGTCGCGCAGCGCCTCGCTGACCGCTTGCGGGGTAATCAGGCCTTCGGCGTTCGGGACCAGATAAGTCACCGCCACGCCGGCGTCCTGCAATTGTTTCGCGGTATCGAGGATCGCCTTGTGTTCAATCTGGCTGGTGATGATGTGCCCGCCCGACACCCCTCGCGCCTGGGCGACGCCCTTGAGCGCGAGGTTGTTCGATTCGGTGGCGCCGGAGGTCCAGACGATCTGATCCGCCTGGGCGCCGACCAATTCGGCCACTTGCCGGCGCGCCTGCTCGACCGACTGCCGCGCCTGTTGGCCGAAGGCATGGGAGCTGGAAGCCGGGTTGCCGAAGTTGCCGTTGAAACCCAGGCACTCGACCATGACTTTGATGACTCGGTCGTCCACCGGCGTGGTGGCGGCGTAGTCGAAATACAACGGACGTTTATTCATAAAAAGGCTCGCAGAGCGTGTTCCGGAATCAGGTAAGCGGTGTGCAGACGCCAGCAATACCTGAGCGGATGCTGTTAAAGAAATACGACTTCTCTTCAAAGTGCGTAGGAACGCTCCCGAAGTCGAGCTTAACAGGCATCGGCCAACCGGTTGAAGCAATGCATCAGCTAAAGCCTTCGAGCAGCAACGGATACAGCGAAACCACCAGCAACGCCGCCATGCCCCAATTGAACAGGCGCAACCAGCGAGGATCGCGCAAGACGTTGCGCAACAGCCTGCCGCAGGCGACCCAGACACTGACGCTCGGCAAGTTGATCAAGGCAAAAACCGCGGCAATCACCAGCACATTGGTGAAATAACCCTGCATCGGCGTGTAGGTGCTGATGGCACCGATGGCCATGATCCACGCCTTGGGATTGACCCACTGGAACGCTGCCGCGCCGAGATAACTGATCGGTTTGCCCTCGCCGCGCTCGCCTTCCGCGACCGGCCCGGAATGGGCAATTTTCCACGCCAGGTACAGCAAGTACGCGGCGCCGACGTAGCGCAATACCGCGTAGAGCAATGGATAGTTCTGAAACACCGTGCCCAGGCCGAAACCCACTGCAACCACCATGACAAACAGGCCGCAGGTAATCCCGAGCATGTGCGGAATGGTCCGGTTGAACCCGAAATTCACGCCCGATGCCAGCAACAACGTGTTGTTCGGGCCAGGAGTGATCGAAGTTACGAGGGCGTACAGGGCGAAGCCCAGCAGCAAGTCGAGCGAGAGGGTCATCGGCGGCATTTCCGTCAGGGTCAGTCAGGCATTGACCCTAGCGCACGGCTGGCGCGAAACCCACGGACAGTTGGGTGAAAGTTCGAGCAGTACAGTTGCGGCTTAGCTTGGACGACCGTGCAGGTGTACGGCTCGTTCGGCGCTCATTTCACCTTGGCTATCAAAGCCGAAGGTCTTCTGCGGCTGACCGAGCAATTCGGCTTTTTTCGCGTGGTACTCATCGAAGGACAAACCGCGACGGTTCAGCGCTTCCATTGCCAATTCCCTGGTTTCTTCTGCGGTGTAGGGGCGCAGCTCGGGGGAAACATGGCTGGCGCATCCAGCGAGAACGGAAATGGCGAGCAGCAGGGAAACGGTGAGTAAGCGGTTCATGGCGAGCGTCCTGGCAATCTGATGTTTGGCGATGGGTGAAGGCTACGCCCGGCCCGCGATTGGCAGAAATCAACGCTCTCGATAGTGGGTATCAGCCAGCGGAAACAAAAGATCACATATTCGTTAAAGATCTATAAATATCCGTTAATGATCTTTTGAGGAATAACAGCAAGCCTTTATAACAACCCCATCGCCGCACGCACTGTTGCCCCCGCAACTGTTTGCCAGGCAACAGTCATTCAACAAACAGCCCTGCCAATCACACAGTTTGCCTCGAGCCTGGCGCGCGAAGCCCAGCAAATACGGGCTGCGAAGGATTGGTACAGGTCTTGCTCCAGCCCAGTGACTAGTCACTGCTCGCTGAGCAACTGTTTAAAAAGGAACTGATCATGTCGCGCCCACTGAAAGTCGTTGCCCTCTCCGGCGGAACCTGGCGCCCATCGCGCACCTTGGTGCTGACCCAGGCGCTGTTGGCCGAACTGGCCGAGCAGTTGCCAATCGAGAGCAAGTTGATCGAACTGGGCGACATTGCCCGCCCGCTCGGCGCCGCCCTGTCGCGCCAGGAACTCAGCGCAGAGGTAGAAGCCGAGCTGCAAGCCATCGAAAGCGCCGACCTGCTGATCGTCGCCGCGCCGGTTTATCGCGGCTCTTATCCGGGCCTGCTCAAGCATCTGTTCGATCTGATCGACCTGAATGCGCTGATCAATACGCCAGTGCTGCTGGCCGCAACCGGTGGCAGCGAACGGCATGCATTGGTGCTCGATCATCAGTTACGGCCGCTGTTCAGTTTTTTCCAGGCGCTGACCTTGCCGGTTGGCGTGTACGCCACCGAGGCCGATTTCGCCAATTACCAGATCACCAGTGAGCCCTTGAAGGCGCGCATTCGTCTGGCTGCCGAACGCGCCGCGCCGCTGTTCGGCGTGCACCCTAAAAATCTGCTGAAAATCGCTTAAGGATCTCTTCATGGATGTTTTCTGGTTCCTGCCGACTCACGGCGACGGCCATTATCTGGGCACTACCCAAGGCGCGCGCCCGGTGACGCTTAACTATCTGAAACAAGTGGCGCAGGCCGCCGACAGCCTCGGTTACCACGGCGTGCTGATTCCCACCGGGCGCTCCTGCGAAGATTCGTGGGTGATCGCATCGGCGCTGGTGCCGCTGACCGAACGCTTGCGCTATCTGGTGGCGATTCGGCCGGGGATCATTTCGCCGACGGTGTCGGCGCGCATGGCCGCGACCCTGGATCGCCTGTCGAATGGCCGCTTGCTGATCAACGTGGTCACCGGCGGCGATCCCGATGAAAACCGTGGCGACGGGATTTTCCTCGATCACAGCGAACGCTACGAAGTCACCGACGAATTTCTGAAGATCTGGCGCCGCGTTCTGCAAGGCGAATCGGTAGATTTCGAAGGCAAACACTTGCAGGTACAAAACGCCAAGGCGTTGTATCCGCCAGTGCAAAAACCGTATCCGCCGTTGTACTTCGGCGGTTCTTCGGAAGCCGCCCACGAACTCGCCGCCGAACAGGTTGACGTCTACCTGACCTGGGGCGAACCACCGGCCGCCGTCGCCGAAAAACTCGCCGATGTGCGCGAGCGTGCGGCGCGTAATGGGCGCACGGTGAAATTCGGGATTCGCTTGCATGTGATCGTTCGCGAAACCGCGGAGGAGGCATGGAAAGCCGCAGACAAGCTGATCGAGCACATCAGCGACGAGACCATTGCGGCGGCGCAGAAGTCGTTTTCGCGGTTTGATTCCGAAGGCCAGCGGCGCATGGCGGCGTTGCATGACGGGCGCCGCGATAATCTGGAGATCTCGCCGAACCTGTGGGCCGGCGTCGGCCTGGTGCGTGGCGGTGCAGGAACCGCATTGGTCGGCGATCCGCAGCAAGTCGCGGCGCGGATCAAGGAATACGCGGATTTGGGGATCGAGAGTTTTATCTTCTCCGGGTATCCGCACCTTGAAGAAGCCTATCGCTTCGCCGAACTGGTGTTCCCGTTGCTGCCGGAACCCTACGCCAGCCTTGCCGGACGCGGCGTGACCAACCTCACCGGGCCGTTCGGCGAAATGATCGCCAATGATGTGCTGCCGGCAAAAGCTTCGGCCTGACACTGCCTGACACTGCTCCTGTAGGAGCGAGGCTTGCCCGCGAAGAACGATCACGCGGTGCATCAGAACCACCGCGGCGCCTGCTTCGCGGGCAAGCCTCGCTCCTACAGAAAGCGTCGTCCATATAAGGAATTCCACGCGTGACGGCCAAACCACAAAGCGCCCTGTTATCTCCCCTGCACACCGCTCGCCAATTGGCCGCGGAGTTTGCCCTGACGGCCGTCGAGCGCGACGAACGCGGTGGCACGCCCAAAGCCGAGCGTGATGCATTGCGCCACAGCGGCCTGCTCGCGCTGAGCATTCCCACCCAGTACGGCGGCCTCGGCGCCAGTTGGAGTGAAACCCTGAGCGTGGTGCGCGAATTCGCCAAGGTCGACAGTTCAATCGCCCACGTCTTCGGTTTTCATCACCTGATGCTCGCCACCGTGCGCTTGTTCGCCAAACCCGAACAGTGGCAGCCGTGGTTCGAACAGACCGCGCGCAAGAATTGGTTCTGGGGCAACGCCCTGAACCCGTTGGATACCCGCACGGTGGTGAAAAACCTTGGCGGCTGGCGCGAGTTTTCCGGGAAGAAAAGCTTCTGCTCCGGCGCCAGCGATTCTCAGATGCTGATCGCCTCGGCCGTCGATGAAAGCGCCGGCGGCAAGCTGTTGATCGCCGCGATCCCCAGCGGTCGCAGCGGCATCACGCTGCACAACGACTGGAACAACATGGGCCAGCGCCAGACCGACAGCGGCAGCGCCACCTTCGAACGTGTGCGAGTCGAAGAGTCGGAATTGCTCCTCGATCCCGGGCCGTTGAGCACGCCGTTAGCCTGCCTGCGGCCGTTGATTGCGCAACTGACCTTCACCCACATGTTTCTCGGCATTGCCGAAGGCGCCTTCGAAGAAGCGCGCCAATACACCCTCACCGAAACCCGGCCCTGGCATAAATCCAGCGCTCGCGATGTGCGCGAGGATCCGTATGTGCTCGGCCATTACGGCGAGTTCTGGGTCGCCCTCGAAGGCGTGCGGTTGCTGGTCGAACGCGCCGCCGACTTGCTCGACAAGGCGTGGGCCAGGGGGGCGAATTTGAGCGCCGAAGAACGCGGGCATCTGGCCACGGCGATTGCCACGGCCAAGGTCGCCGCCACGCGCAACGGTCTGGAATTGTGCAGCCGTTTGTTCGAAGTCACCGGCGCGCGCTCGACCCACGCCTCGCTGCGGCTGGACCGGCACTGGCGCAACCTGCGCACGCAAACCCTGCACGACCCGGTGGATTACAAACTCCATGAACTGGGTGATTGGGCGCTGAACCAGTCCCTGCCGATTCCGACTTTCTATTCATGACCTTCTCTTCATGGAGCCTGCCATGCAACTGCTGACCCTACCGCCCTCGCCCGCCCTTGCCACGTCGATCCGTGCCACCGCGCAAGTGTTCGAAGACCCGAAATCCCAGGCCTTGCTCGCGCATTTGCAACAAGTTGCGCCGAGTGAAGCCAGCGTGTTGATCATCGGTGAAACCGGCACCGGCAAAGAACTCGTCGCGCGGCATATCCACAACCTCAGCGCCCGGCGCAATCGGCCGTTTGTTGCGGTGAACTGCGGTGCGTTCTCCGAATCGCTGGTCGAAGCGGAATTGTTCGGCCACGAAAAAGGCGCGTTCACCGGCGCCCTGAGTGCCAAGGCTGGTTGGTTCGAAGAGGCGGATGGCGGCACCTTGTTCCTCGATGAAATCGGCGATTTGCCGATGGCGATCCAGGTCAAATTGCTGCGCGTCTTACAGGAGCGCGAAGTGGTGCGGCTGGGCTCGCGCAAGAGCATTCCGATCGACGTGCGCGTCTTGGCCGCAACCAACGTGCAACTGGAAAAAGCCATTAATGCCGGGCATTTTCGCGAAGACCTGTATTACCGCCTCGACGTCGTCAGCCTCGAACTCAGCCCCTTGCGCGATCGCCCCGGCGACATCCTGCCGCTGACCCGGCATTTCATCGAAGCCTACAGCCAGCGCCTGGGCTACGGCAGCATCACCATCAGCAAAGAGGCCGAGCTGAAACTGCGCAGTTACAGTTGGCCGGGCAATATCCGCGAACTGGAAAACGTCATCCACCACACCTTGCTGATCTGCCGCCACGGCGTGATCGAACGCGACGATTTGCGCTTGTCGAACATGCGCATCGAGCGTCAGGACGACCACCACGGCAATGTCGATGACTCGCCGGAAGCGATGCTCGACCACGCCTTCCAGAAACTCTTCGAGGAACAGGCCGGCGCGCTCCACGAAAAAGTCGAAGACGCCTTGCTGCGCGCCGCCTACCGCTTCAGCCATTACAACCAGGTGCACACCGCCGCGCTGCTCGGTTTGAGCCGCAACGTCACGCGCACGCGTTTGATCAAGATCGGCGAACTGGCGGTGAACAAGCGCCGGCCCACCGAGAATGTGCAGGGCGAGCGCTTGATGCAGTTGTCGATCTGACGGCTGTTTTACAACACCTGCTTTTTCACAGCACCAGATTGCAGTGCAGCGCGTTGTCGTGGCTGCGCTCCAGGCTGTGCAATACCTGGAATGAGCCGAACGTCACGGTTTTTGCCTGGTGCGCGCGAATCAGTTGCCAGAAATCCTGCTCGCCGCTTTCGAAGCGCTGAAACGCCGCTTCCCCGGCCTCGCGCGATTGCCATTGCAGGTAATTGAGCACCCGCCGGCCATCATCGCTGGCCTGAATGCTCGCACTCAAGAAGCCGCTGAAATCCTGCGCCAGACGCTCGGTCTGCGCCGACAGCGCCGAGACCAGCGCAGGTTGTTGATGAGGCTCGATCTCGAATTCGATCAATTGGGTGAAACTGCGATTTTTCTCTGACATGTGCCTGACTGACGTCTGCATAACTGACGTGCGCATAAAAAGTCCCCACTCACCGGTAAACCGGACCTTGCGATCCGAAGGCCTGCAGGGTAAAACCTCAAGTTAACTAGAGGTCAAGAGGCTTTTTCGCAAATGAGCACTTCGCCAGTCAACACTTCGCAAAATCTGCAAAAAGAACTCACCGTTGGCCAGGTTGCCGCGCGCAGCGGCGTGGCCGTGACCGCGCTGCATTTTTATGAAACCAAGGGTTTGATCAAGAGCTATCGCAATCAGGGTAACCAGCGCCGTTATCCACGCGAAGTGCTGCGCCGGGTCGCGTTGATCAAAGTTGCCCAGCGTTTGGGCATTCCGCTGGCGGAGATTGGCGAGGCGCTGAAGGCGTTGCCGGACAACCGCGCACCGACGGCGGCTGACTGGAAAGTGTTGTCGGCGCAATGGAGTCGCGAACTGGATGAGCGAATTGCGCAATTGACCTTGTTGCGCGACCGCCTGAACGGCTGCATCGGCTGCGGCTGTCTGTCGATGGAAGCGTGCCCGTTGCGCAACTTCGCCGATGTGCTCGGGGAGCAAGGCCCAGGCGCGCATTTGATCTCTGGCGCTCACTAACCCCCTGTAGGAGCGAGGCTTGCCCGCGAAGGCGCCCGAAGGGTCAAAACCTATAGTCAGCAGAATTGCTGCTCGTCGGGCCCCCGTTCGCCGAAATGCCGCTGGCCTATAGTTATCCGACCGCGAGTCGCGCGTCAGCACCCCGCATATCAGCACGACTCAAATCACCCAAAAAAGGGAGATTCGTCATGAGCGTCAAACCCATTCCCGACGGTTATCACAGCATCACGCCCTACCTCGGCATTCACAAAGCCGCCGAGGCCATCGAGTTCTACAAAAAAGCCTTTGGCGCCACTGAAGTGATGCGCCTGTCGATGCCCGACGGCGGCATCGGCCATGCCGAACTGCGCATCGTCGACTGCCCGATCATGCTCGGTACGCCTTGCGATCAAGGCCCGTTGAGCAATCCGGACAACTCGCCGTCCGTGGGCCTGCATTTATATGTCAACGATGTCGACAAATCCTTTCAACAGGCGATTGCCGCCGGTGGCACCGTGGTGTCCGAGGTCAAGGATCAGTTTTACGGCGACCGCTCGGGCACGTTGAAAGACCCGTATGGGCACCTGTGGTTTCTGGCTACGCGCAAGGAGGATTTGACTCAGGAGCAAATTGAGCAGCGGGCCAGGGAGATGTTTCAGCAGGGTTGAGATGTTCGAGATGTTCGAGATGTTCGAGATGTTTAGTGCCTGATCGGACCTCTTCGCGGGCAAGCCTCGCTCCTACGGGAACGGCTGCGCACATAAATATGTGTTCAACACCAACCCCTGTGGGAGCGAGCTTGCTCGCGATAGCATCCTCACCTTCACCGCAAACGCCCCCACCTATCGCCTCCGAAAGCCAGCCCACCCCAACAAAACCCTCCGAAAACGGAAACGCGAAACATTTGCTTTCATATCCGCATCAGGATTTCCGTTGCTCATGCGTCTTATATAGATGCAGTCTGCCCGCGTAGGCAAAAGCCACGGCCGGACTTTTCCGGGTTCACCACGCTGCGAAGCCCGCAGTAGAGACCCCTTCATCGAACCAAGACCTCCAAAAATGTCGAAGAAATCCCGCTCCAAAATCTGGTTTCTGGTGCACAGCTGGCTGGCACTGCCGATCTGGTTTTTTGTGTTGATAGTTTGTGTGACCGGCACTCTCGCCGTCGTCAGCCAGGAAATCGTCTGGCTGGCCAGCCCGCAAATGCGCGCCAGCCAACCGTCGGACGATGCGCCGCTGCTCAGTTATGACCAGGTCCTTGCCGCCATCAAGCAAGCCGAACCGCAGCTTCTGGTCGAATCGATCAACCGTCCCGACGAATCGCACTTCGCCCTCGATGTCGATGTCGCCTATCCCGACGGGCGCACGGTGACGGTTTACGTCAACCCGTACACCGGGGTCATCCAGGGCGCCGCGCCGGAATTCAATTTCAGGGCGTTCACCCGCGCCTTGCATGGTTGGTGGCTGGTGCCCTTTACCAACGGTTTCAGTTGGGGCTGGTACCTGGTGTCGTTCCTTGGCTTGCCGCTGCTGGTTTCGCTGATTACCGGGCTGGTGGTCTACAAGAAATTCTGGAAGGGTTTTTTCAAGCCGACCCTGCGTTTTCGTCACGGCGCGCGGATTTTCTGGGGCGACTTTCACCGCCTCAGCGGGATCTGGTCGATCTGGCTTATCGCGGTCATGTCGATCACCGGCACCTGGTTCCTGATTCAGGCGTTGCTGTTCGATAACCAGATTTCCATTTCCAGCGCCCCGGTGATTCCGGCGATGTCCCGCGAAGCCGTGCCGATTTCGGCAGATGGCTCGCCGCCGCCGCGCATCGACCTGGACCGCGCCATTGCCATCGCCCAGGAAAAAATCCCCGGACTGGAAGCCAGCTCGGTCAGCCTGCCAGGCAATGGCTACAGCCACCTCGACATCTCCGGACGTGGCTGGTATCCGCTGATGTTCCAGAGCGCGACGATCAACCCGTTCAACGGTGAAATCGCTGCTTCGCGACTGTTGTCGGACCGCAACGCGCTGGAGTTCGTCACCGAATCCATGCGTCCACTGCACACCGGCGATTTCGGTGGTTTGTGGGTCAAGCTGATCTGGTTCTTCTTCGGCCTGTTGCTGAGCATGATGGTCCTCAGCGGCTTGCTGATCTGGACCAAACGCACCGCTTTGGCCACCGCCAACGCGCTCAAGCGCAGCCATAAAAAAACCCGCATTGCCGCCGCGCAAATCAATCGTGAAACCTCGGAGGCCAGCCTGTGAGCAAAGTCATCGCCGCCCCGCAACGCTCGCGCCTGAGCGTGCTGTGGCACAAATGGCGTTTCCACCTGAACATTCTGTTGCTGCTGATCCCGCTGGGTTTCATGCCGAAATATTTCGCCGATGCGGCGCTGTTTCGCGGCGACGCCGGCCTCGGCGAGCACGAAATCGGCGAGATCAAAGTCGGTCCGTGGAGCATGCGCCTCGCCGAATTGCGCGATGAGGCGCCGCGCCCGGATGGTCCGGCCGGCTACTTGAAAAGTTTCAATGCGGCGCTGTGCAGCAGTTGTGTCGAACAGGTCAAGGCGACTTACCTGCGTATCGGCAAGCCGCGCAGCCTGCGCGCCGCCGGGGTGATTTTCTTCGGCACGCCGTACCGCATGGGTGCTTCGTTGCCGGTGCCGGTCAAAACCAAAGCCGATGCCGAGCTGTGGATCACTATGGAGGGCTGGGACGGTTCGATGCACCAGGCCTCGATCCCACTGAGCCAGGCATCCCCGGCCACCATCGCCTGGCTGAATAAACAAGGAGGCAAACCATGATCAACGTAATCCGCCCACTGCGCACCGCGCTGCTGGTGCTATGTGCCGGCTTGAGCGCCGGGTTCAGCGCCAGCGCCCTGGCCCACAACCCGATGTGTGAATGCAAGGCGATTGACGCCGAGCAGATCAAATGCACCGGCGGTTTCTCCGACGGCAGCGGCGCACCGGGGGTAACGCTGGACGTGATCGGCTACGACGAAACCATTCTGGTACCCGGCAAGCTCGGCACCGATTCGACGCTGACCTTCAAGAAACCCGGCGCCGAATTCTACGTGTTGTTCGATGCCGGCCCGGGTCACGTGGTCGAGATTGACCAAGCCGACATCGAGGCCCCGTAAGCATGAGCAGCCCCATCCCCACAAGCAACGCCACCAGCGTTACTCCAACCACCCAAGTCGTGCGCCCCGCCGGCGCCGGGCATGAAACGCTGTATGTGCTGCTGTTGTGCCTGATGATCCTGGCGGTTGCCGGTTCGGTGGTCGCATGGCGCCATGAGTCGCAGGAAGTCAGCAGCGTCAGCAGCCATCAACTCGACGCGCGCCGCGATTTAAGCGCGTCCGAGCAAGGCATTTACGCCGATCTGCGGGTGACCCTCGACGAGATTCACCTGTTGCGTCAGGAACAAGCCGCGCTGCCGACCCCCGAAGTGCTGGCCGAGGAAGGTTTCGCGCCGTTTGCCCTGGACGCCAGTTCGGTCAGTCGCGGCAGCCATGCCTGGCAGTTGCTGGAGGCCAAAGCCTATTTCGGCCAGAGCCAGTCGCCCGATGTCGCCGGCTCATTCCTGATGCGCTTGACCGCCGACGATGATGCGCCAGACGTGTGGCTGCATCGTGGCAAATCCCTCGCTGCCCCGAGCGACCTGACTGACGCCGCGCTGGAAAGCGCTGGCTGGCAGCAGATCGTCGCGCAATTCGATGCCGGCGTAACCCGCCAGCACCGGCACTGAACCCTCGCCTTCACCCGAGAGAAGACCGCTTTCCCATGCCTATTTCATCTCTACGTTCATTTTTGCGCCTGACCCTGGTTGGTTTGCTCGCCTGCCTGCTGGCACCGCTGGCCAGCGCCGACGAAGCCAAACGCCTGCGCATCGGCATCACGCTGCACCCTTATTACAGCTACGTGGCGAACATCGTCGGCGACAAGGCTGAAGTGGTGCCGCTGATTCCGGCCGGTTTCAACCCACACGCGTATGAGCCGCGCGCCGAAGACATCAAGCGCATCAGCGGGCTCGACGTGGTGGTGCTCAACGGCGTCGGTCACGATGACTTCGCCGACCGCATGATCGCCGCCAGTGAAACGCCGAACGTCGCAGTGATCGAAGCCAACGAAAACGTACCGCTGCTGGCCGCCACTGGCGTCGCCGCGCGCGGTGCCGGCAAAGTCGTCAACCCGCACACGTTCCTGTCGATCAGCGCCTCGATTGCCCAGGTCAACAACATCGCCCGCGAACTCGGCAAGCTCGACCCGGACAACGCCAAGACCTACACGCAAAACGCCCGCGCCTACGGCAAACGCCTGCGCCAGATGCGCGCCGATGCCTTGGCCAAACTGACTGAAGCGCCGAACGCCGAACTGCGGGTTGCCACGGTCCACGCCGCTTATGACTACCTGCTGCGCGAATTTGGCCTGGAAGTGACCGCCGTGGTCGAACCGGCCCACGGCATCGAGCCGAGCCCGAGCCAGTTGAAAAAGACCATCGACCAACTGCGTGATCTGGACGTCAAAGTGATCTTCTCAGAGATGGATTTCCCCTCCTCGTACGTCGACACCATTCAGCGCGAATCCGGAGTCAAGCTGTACCCGCTGTCGCACATCTCCTACGGCGAATACACCGCTGACAAATACGAAAAAGAGATGACCGGCAACCTCAACACCGTGGTCCGGGCGATTCAGGAGTCGGGCGCATGACGGCAAAAGAAAACATCAGCTCACAACCCCCGACCCTGACTGACACCAAGCCCCCTGTGGCAGCGAGCTTGCTGCCACAGGTGTTGGGACCGACTCTGGATTTCAGCGAAGTCAGCCTGACGCTGGGTCGCACGACGATCCTCGACAACGTGACCTTTCAGGTGCAGCCCGGCAGCGTGCACGCCCTGGTCGGGCCGAATGGCGGCGGCAAGAGTTCGCTGATCAAGACCTTGCTCGGGCAGATGCCGCATCAGGGGCGCTTGAGCCTGCAATGGCCCGGCGCGCCCGGCATCATCGGCTACGTGCCGCAAGCGCTGGAGTTCGATCGCGGCTTGCCGATGACCGTCGACGATTTCATGGCGGCGATGTGTCAGCGCCGCCCGGCGTTCCTCGGTTTGAGCAAACATTACGCAGCGGCCATCGGCGAAGCGCTGGAACGGGTCGGCATGCAGGACAAACGCAAACGGCGCATGGGCGCGCTGTCCGGCGGTGAACGTCAGCGTGTATTGCTCGCGCAAGGGTTGATCCCCGCCCCGCAATTGCTGGTGCTCGACGAACCGATGTCGGCCCTCGACGAAGCCGGCATTCGTGTGTTCGAACGGCTCTTGGGCGACTGGCGCCAGAGCGGCATCACCGTGCTGTGGATCGAGCATGACCTGGAAGCGGTCAAGCGTCTGGCGGATCGGGTAACCGGGCTCAATCGCCACGTCTTGTTCGACGCCACGCCGGAGCAGGCACTGACGCCGGATCGTTTGCTCACACTGTTTTCGACCCATCCACGGAGCGCTGTCTGATGAGTTATGAAGCCTTTCGTTTGATGGTTCAGGGTTGGGCGTCGTCCGGTTATCTGCCGGAAGCCCTGGCCTACGGCTTTGTCGTCAACGCGCTGCTCGCCGGTCTGCTGATCGGTCCGGTGCTTGGTGGCCTGGGCACGCTGGTGGTGGTCAAGCGCTTCGCGTTTTTCTCCGAAGCGGTCGGTCACGCGGCGCTGACCGGTGTCGCCGTGGGCATTTTGCTCGGCGAACCGTACACCGGGCCTTACGGCAGCCTGTTCGGCTACTGCTTGCTGTTCGGCATCCTGCTCAATTACCTGCGCAACCGCACGGGGCTGGCGCCGGACACCTTGATCGGCGTGTTCCTCTCGGTGTCGCTGGCACTCGGCGCCAGCCTGCTGCTGATTCTCGCGGGCAAGATCAACGTGCACATTCTGGAAAACGTGCTGTTCGGTTCGGTGCTGACGGTGAATGGCAATGACCTGTTAGTACTGGCCATCGTCGGTTCGCTGGTGATGGCGCTGGCCTTGCCGCTGTACAACCGCATCATGCTCGCCAGTTTCAATCCGCAACTGGCGGCGGTGCGCGGCGTCGCGGTGAAGACCCTGGATTACCTGTTTGTGATTCTGGTGACACTGATCACCGTCGCGGCGGTGAAAGTCATCGGCGCGATTCTGGTCGGTGCCTTGCTGGTGATTCCGGCCGCCGCTGCGCGATTGCTCAGCCAGTCACTGAAGGGGTTTTTCTGGTGTTCGGTGGCGATTGCCACGGTCAGTACCCTGTGCGGCATTCTTGCGCCAATCGTCTTCGACCTGCCGATCCCGTCCGGTGCCGCGATCATTCTGGTCGCCGGTATCGCTTTCGCCCTGTCCGCCATTGCGCGCGGCGTCGTTCCTAGCCTGAAAGGGAATCTCGGATAAATGTCTTTCAATTTGCGTCAACTGACCCTCGCCGTCGCTCTGTGCGGGCTGGTCAACACCTCCTTTGCAGCGGACGCCGCCAAGCCATTGCGCGTGCTGGCGTCGTTGCCGATCACCTACGGCTTGGGCGAAGTGTTGCTCAAGGGCACCGATGTCAGCCTCGAACGTGCGGCGCCGGGCAACTTGCCGGGCAGCCGCCAGACCGCTTACTTCACCGGACGTGGCGCGCCGGCGCTGGCAAAACTGGCGACCGACGCCGATGCGGTGATCGGCCTGCGCTCCTTGTGGTCGGATGATCCGCTGTACCCGATTGCCCGCCGCAGCAATATCCGCATCGTCGAAGTCGACGCCGCGCGCCCGGTCGACGGCGCCCTGCCCGGCATCGCCGTGCAACCGGGCAACAAGGTCGATGGCCTGAACAGTCAACCGTGGTTTTCCAGCAACAACATGGGGCGCATGGCGGACGTGATGGCCGCCGACCTGGTGCGTTTGGCGCCCACCGCCAAGCCGAAAATCGAAGCGAATCTGGCGGCGTTGAAACAGCGTCTGCTCAAGCTCAGCGCCGACAGCGAAGCGCGCCTGGCGAGTGCCGACAACCTGACGGTGATGAGCCTCAGCGATCATTTTGGTTACTTGATCGGCGGCCTCAACCTGGAACTGGTCGGCGTCGATGCGCGGCCGGATGCCGAGTGGACGCCAGAAGATCTGCAGAAGCTCGGTGCAACGCTCAAGGACAACGACGTCGCGGTGGTGCTGCATCATCGTCAGCCGTCGGACGCGGTGAAAGCGGTCATTACCGAATCGGGTAGCCGCTTGGTGGTGCTGAGCACCGATGCGGCGGATCCGGTGGCCGAGTTGGAAGGGAATGTGGATTCGGTGATTAAAGGGTTGAGTGGGGCGTAACGTCAGATAGTCCGCGTTATCGTTCTTCGCGGGCAAGCCTCGCTCCCACAGGGGAACCGCAATCTCCCACAGGGCTACCGCAATCTCCTGCAGGAGCGAGGCTTGCCCGCGAAGACTGCCTGACAGACGACACAAATCCCAGACTCGAAAAAGCCCGTTGACCTCATCGGTTCAACGGGCTTTTTGTTACGCGGTGACTTTAGTGAGTCAAAGCCGCTTGCTCGTCCATCTTCTGACGCAAGCTCAGCGGGCGCATGTCGGTCCAGGTTTCTTCGATGTAAGCCAGGCACTCCTTTTTCAGGCCACTCTTGCCCACGGTGCGCCAGCCTTGTGGCACGGCTTTGTAATCGGGCCAGATCGAGTACTGCTCTTCATGGTTGACCACGACCTGAAAAAGGATGTCCTCGCGGTCGAATACTGACGTCATGGTGTGTCTCCATCGCTGTAGGGGTGGGCTGCGCGGCATGCGCAGCCGGTATGTAGAAAGAACGTTCAGGCCATCGGAAAATTTACAGGCCGGCGGTCGCTGCGACCAAGGCACGGCCGAATATCTCGGCGACGCGGTCGATTTCAGCAGCGGTAATCACCAGCGGCGGCAGGAACCGCACCACCGCGCCATGCCGGCCGCCGAGTTCGAGGATCAAGCCACGCTTCAGGCATTCACGCTGCACCAGCGGCGCCAGTCGGCCGAACGCTGGCGGATGACCCTGCACGTCCGGCGCGCCGGTCGGGTCGACCAACTCGACGCCGAGCATCAAGCCGCGACCGCGAATGTCGCCCAATTGCGGGAAGTCGCGCTGCAGGATGCGCAGGTGTTCGCTCAAGCGTTCACCCATGGCGGCGGCGTGTTCGCAGACGTTGTTGTCCTTGAGGTAACGCATCACCGCCGAACCGGCAGCCATGGCCATCTGATTGCCACGGAACGTGCCGGCGTGTGCGCCCGGCAGCCAGGTGTCGAGCCAGTCGCGATAAACCACCACCGCCAGCGGCAAGCTGCCGCCGATGGCTTTCGACAGCACCACGACATCGGGAATGATTCCGGCGTGCTCGAAGGCAAACATCTTGCCGGTGCGGGCGAAGCCGCTCTGGATTTCATCGACGATCAGCGCTACGCCAGCCTGCTCGGTGATTCGGCGCAAGCCGCGCAACCAGTCGAGGTCCGCCGGAATCACGCCGCCCTCGCCCTGCACCACTTCGACGATCACCGCCGCCGGCAATTGCACGCCGGCCTCGGGATCGTTGAGCAGGTTTTCCAGGTAATTGAGGTTGACCTGCACCCCTTGCGCGCCACCGAGGCCGAACGGGCAACGGTAATCGTAGGGATAGGGCATGAACTGCACGCCGCTGCTGAGCAACGCGCCCAACGGCTTTTTCGGCCCCAGGCTGCCCATCAGGCTCAATGCGCCTTGGCTCATGCCGTGATAACCGCCCTGGAACGACAACACCGTGCTGCGTCCGGTGGCGGTGCGCACCAGTTTCAATGCGGCTTCGACGGCGTCGGTGCCGGTCGGTCCGCAGAACTGGATTTTCGCCTCGGCGGCCAAGGCTGGCGGCAGCAGGCCGAAAAGATCCTGGACGAATTGATCCTTGACCGGGGTGGTCAGGTCGAGGGTGTGCAGCGGCAGTTCATCGCTGAGCACTTGCTGGATCGCCTCGATCACCACCGCATGGTTGTGCCCCAACGCCAGCGTGCCGGCGCCCGCCAGGCAATCGATGAAACGGCGGCCCTCGACGTCTTCGACATAAATGCCCTTGGCGCGTTTGAGTGCCAGGGGAATCCGTCGAGGGTAGCTGCGAGCATTCGATTCCTGCTGGTTTTGCCGGGCCAGCAATGGCGATTCGTTGAACTGGTAAAGCGTCTCGGCAGGCGTCGGGGCAACCCGGGCCGGCTGATCTTCGATAAGGCTGGTAGCGACTGACATCTCTCGACCCCTCAATACGCTGTGAATAGTGACCAAAACTGCACACCGGGCAGGCGCGCGTTCCGGTGACGGGGCGCACTTGCAGGTTTTCCTGTTCTGGAAACGCATCAGAGGCTTGAGGATTTAGACCCGCGATCAGCTTTCTAAGACGGCGGCGCCAATGTCTTGAGCATTGGGATGGCGTGCAGCCCCGCCACATTGAAGGTTTGCGCGCTGACGCAATAACCCAGGCGCCGAAAAAACGCTTCACTGGTGGCGGTGCTGTTGAGGCGTGCCGCAGGCAAGCCCTGAAGGCGCAGCCAGGCTTCGAGGTCGTGCATCAGCGCCTGTCCGGCCCCGCGACGAAAGCTTTCCGGCTGCACATAACAAAAGGCAATCTTGCCACTGGTGGCGGCCATGCCGACGCCGATTGGTTTGTCTTGAAGTACCGCGACGCTCAGGTGCAACCGTTGGTCGGCCAGCCAGTTCTGGATGTGTTCGGCGCTTTTGTTGTGGGTCCAGTTGGCGACGATTTGCGCATCGTTGCGGTGATCGGGCGCGCAACCCAGGCGAATCGAACGCTCGACGATGCGGCTGATGATGCCGACGTCGGCCGGTGTTGCCTTGCAGATGTGCAGAGATGCATCCATGGCGCTGTTCCCTCAATCCATTGAGTCGAAGCTGCCGGAAAGATAGCCCCGACAGCGCGTGGATGGCCAATGGAGAGAAGTTACATTTGATGTGCAACCCGATTCCCGGGGTGTGCGGTGTTTATCAGATCGCTTGCAACGGCATGGTCAGTTCGACGCGCAAGCCATCCGGGCGGCTGTCGAAGTGCAACGTGCAGGCACAGCGCTGAACAATCGCCTGCACAATCGCCAGGCCCAAGCCGCAACCGGTGCTCTGGCCGTCGCGCCAGAAACGTTGGGTCAGGTGCTGCAGATTTTCTTCAGCAATCCCCGCCCCATGGTCGCGGACCACAAACCGCACATGGCTGCCGGTGGTTTCCACGCTCAGCTCCACGGCGCCGTCGCCCGGCGTATGGCGCAAAGCGTTGTCGAGCAGATTGCGCAACGCGGCAATCGACAGCACCGCCGGCATTTGCACGGGCGCGGCGGAAAGCGTGCTCGGCAACTGAAACTTGATACGGTGGCGATCGCCGCTGCCGGCATCCTGAATCGCCAGTTTCGCCACTTGCTCGGCGCTGCATTGCACGCCGTCATCAAACGACAAACTGCCCTCGACCCGCGCCAGCAACAGCAATTGCTCCAGCGTGCGGTGCAAACGGTCGGCGCCCTCTTCGGCCCGCGCCAACGATTGATCGCGCGCCGCGCCGTCAGTCATGCGCGCCACTTGCAGGTGAGTTTTGATCGCGGTCAGCGGGCTGCGCAGTTCATGGGCGGCGTCGCCGGTCAGGCGTCGCTCGCGCTCGATGGTCTTGCCGATGCGCTGGAACAGCTGATTCTGCGTGTCGAGCAACGGTTGCAATTCGCTGGGCAATGGCTGGATCTGCAACGGCTCAAGAGAATCGGCGCTTCGGCGCATCAGGGCATCGCGCATGCGATTGAGCGGCGCCAAGCCTTGGCCGATGCCCAGCCACAACAGGCACAGGCAACCGAGCAATGCGACGCCGACCGGCACCGACGCGGCCAGCAGGATTGACATGTTCAGGGCTTCTCGCTCGATCTGCCGATCCGCCGTGGTGATGCGCAAATCGCCGCGCGCCAGAGTGAAACTGCGCCACGGCGCGCCGTCGATGATCTGATCGTGGAAACCCATCTTCTCCGCTTCGAGGGTTTGTTGCGGATCGGTGTGACTGCGCGCGAGGATTTCCCCGCGCAGGGAACTGACCTGACAGGCCATGCCACCGGGGACGTTCAATTGTTCAGCGCTGAAATGCGTGCCTTCGCCCTTGGTCGGCAACTTCGGCAATTGCTCCATCAGCCCGGCGACCATGCGTGCCGAGGCGACCAGGCGCTGGTCGAGGGAAAACATCATCTGGTTACGCAGGTCGCTGAGCATCCAGGCTGCTGCCAGCGCCCAGATCAGCGCAAAAGCGGCGCCGAGGGTCAGGCTCAGACGCAAACGCAGGCTCATCACTTCGGTTGCTCTCCGCCATCCGCAGGCCCGAGGCGATAACCCAGACCGCGCACCGTTTCGACGATGCCGTTGCCGAGCTTGCGTCGCAGGTGATGGATATGCACGTTGAGCGCGTTGCTTTCCAGTTCGTCATTGAAGCCGTAGACGCTGTCCTTCAACTGCTCGGTCGAGAGCACCCGGCCACGGTTGTGCAACAGCGCTTGCAATAGCGCCTGCTCGCGGCGCGACAGGTCAATCGACTTGCCGCCGAGCATGGTTTCGCGGCTGCTCGGGTCGTAAGTCAGGGCGCCATGTGCGATCAGGTTGACGCTGCGCCCGGCCACGCGCCGCAGCAACGTGTGCAGACGCGCGGCGAGTTCGCGCAGGTCGAACGGTTTGAGCAGGTAGTCATCGGCGCCGGCCTGCAAACCGTCAACGCGGTCGGTGACCGAGTCGCGCGCAGTGAGGATCAGCACCGGCAACTCGAGGCCATTGTGGCGCAGTTGCTGCAGCAGTTTGAGGCCGTCTTCGTCCGGCAGGCCCAGGTCGAGCACCATCACATCGAACTCCGCGACCTTGAGCATCGCCCGCGCCGACGACGCGGTAGCGACGTGCTCGACGGTCAAGCCTTGCGCGGTGAGACCGGCGACGATGCCGCTGGCGATCAGCTCATCGTCTTCGCAAACCAGTACGTGCATGGGAGCTCCCTGAGCCGAAAAAAAGGCGAGTCAAACAGAGAAGGATTAAGCCGCAATTATGTCAGGGCCACAACTGATCGGTGTCCGGCGGCTGCGATCCATCGGACTTGAACTGCAAAAACGCGCAACGCAAACAAATTTACTTCACCAGCACTTATCAACCAACAGCAGCGAACCCAGAAACAAAGTTCAATACATCGCAACTATAAATTCGTAAAACAACCCACTAGTCTCGCCATTCAACCGCACATCAAATTAATAAAACTGTACACGCCCTGTAACTTTCCAAGGATCAAACATGCAAACTTTAAATAACGTCGTCGCCGTTGACTGGCGCTCGGGAGCAGATCGCTGCTACTTCTTTTTCAAAGACACCAATACCTACTCGCGTTTTAATCTCGCCGATAACGAAGTACCTGAAGGTTATCCAACTGCTATCCGCTCGAGCAACTGGAACACCGTCCATTCCAAACTGAAAGATTTGCGATTCGGATTTACCACTACCGGCATCAACCCCGCTCACCCATTGGATTTTGATTCGGATATTTTGTGGCTTTTCTATTATGACGGCGGCATTCCGATGGTCTGCAGGTATGACCAGGACGATGACGTCGCCACCAACTCCTATCCTGTCAGTCAATCCATCTGGCATACGCTGCTGCCCTACTTCGACCGCATCGTTGCTGGCACTTGGTGGGAAAAGTCGCCTAATCCGCGCTTTTTCCGTTTCCTGATGAACGACGGCCACAGTTTATCGCTCAACCTTGTGACCGATAAGTTGACGCATGAACCTATCAACGATAGTACCTGGCCAGGACTGGCACCTTATAAAGACCGGATTATAACCGCCGTACAAAATTATCGAACATTCGCTTACAGCCATTACTATATTTTCCTGACCAACAATGAATACCTGCGCTACAACATTCCGACCAACAGGCTGTTAGCCGGGCCGATTATCGTCGACGAGGTATCCTGGCCCGGTTTATTGCGCAACTGAGCAATCCGCTGGCAATGCGATAAATATGTACCGCACCTGACGTTGCATCAGCCCATACCCTGAATCGGAGCTCACTCAACTCACACGAAGGGATTGATCATGCAACCGCACACAGATGACTTGACCGCTTTTTTCAATATGCTCAAAAGCCTGACCGCGCTAATCGCCGAATTGAACGTGCTACAGGAAAATGCCCGCAACAAAGGCCTCGAACTCTACAACCTCGGCAGCTTCCGGGCGTCGGAGCCTTACTTGAACATTGCCGCCGCAGGCGGCGACCGGGCGGCGCAATATGCTTTGGCTGAAGTGCTGCGGCGCCAGCAGGGTTCCATCACCGAAGACGCGAAAAAATGGTATCGACTGGCCGCCGCGCAAGAGGATGTCTACGCCCTGCTGCGTCTGGGCGACAGTGCGTCGCTGGACAAAGCCCGGCAACTGCTGCCGCCGCGCATCGCACAGGGTGACGGCGAGGCCATGCTGCAGATGTACGAGCTGACCAAGGACATCACCTGGCTGAAGAAATCGGCAGGCAAGAAATTCCCGGAAGCCTTGTACATTCTGGCGCTGGAGTACGACCGGGATAACAGCCTGGTCCCGACCGGCCAGACACCATCAGAGGCGATAGACCGGCTGCTGCAAATGGGCGCTGCGGCCAACTTTCCGCTCGCCATGAACTGGTACACCAACCGCCCGCAAGTGACGCAATTCCCGTCACTGCGACGCGAATGGCTGGAAAAGACCGCCGCGCTGAATGACCTCTACGGTGTCCTCAAATACGGCTATGCGCTGGGCCACGATAGCGAAGGACGTGACCCCGAATACGGCTACGCGAAGAGTTATCCGTTCAGCTATGGCCTGATCTGGCTGGTGGTCAACTCGGCGACCGAATACCAACTCCACAACAGCGCCTCAGTTTTCCTCGCCGACCTCGGCAAGGAAATGAGCCAAAAAGAAATCGACCTGGCGCTGGGTTTTGCGCAGACCTGGAAGGACACACACCCGCCGCTGTCGGAGAACCGCCTGACCTATCACGGCATCTGAACCGGCGATGACTCATCGCTGACTTGCGCGTTATGCGTGTTTGCCGGGCTGTTCATTCAGTCCGGCAACTTTCTATTAATCACCGGTTAATCGTCGGCCAGCATCGTGCCTCTCACTTGTACCGGCACCGGATAGCTCATGCGTCGATTTTTGCTGCTCTTTATGCTCTTGCTCTCGAGTTTCGCCCACGCAGGCTCAAATCCGTTTGAGAGCAAACCCGAGTTCCTGCCGGTCGAAAAGGCCTTTGTTTTTACTTCCGAGCGCCTCGACTCGGGGGAAATGCAGCTGTATTGGCAGATCGCCGACGGTTATTACCTGTATCAGAAACGTCTGAAATTCGATGGCCTGGCGCCCGAGCACGTGCCGGTGCTGCCGGAGGGCGAGTCGCACAGCGATGAATTTTTCGGCGAACAGCCGGTTTATCGCCAAGGTCTGGAATTGAAAATTCCTGCCGGGGCGACGGGTCAGATCAAAGTGGGTTTCCAGGGCTGCGCGGATGCCGGCCTGTGTTATCCGCCGCAAACCCAGGTCATTGATCTCGGTGGCGCGGCGGCGACGATTGCCGCCACGCAAGCACCGGATCAAGCGCTGGCCAGCAACCTGCAACAACGCGCGTTGGGCTGGAGTTTGCTGGTGTTCTTCGGCCTCGGTCTGTTGCTGGCGTTCACGCCGTGCACGTTGCCGATGTTGCCGATTCTCGCTGGACTGATCGTCGGCAGCGGCGCCTCGCCCAAACGCGGTTTCGCGTTGGCCAGCAGTTACGTGATTTGCATGGCGCTGGTGTACGCGGCGCTGGGCGTGCTGGCGGCATTGTTGGGCGGCAATCTTCAGGCGCTCCTGCAAAACCCTTGGTTGCTCGGCAGTTTCGCAGCGGTATTCGTGCTGCTGGCGTTGCCGATGTTTGGCTTCTTCGAATTGCAATTACCCGTGGCGTTGCGCGATCGGCTGGAACACGCCTCGCGCCAGCAAAGCGGCGGCAGCCTGATCGGTGCCGGCGTGCTCGGCGCGTTGTCGGGGCTGCTGGTCGGGCCGTGCATGACCGCGCCACTGGCCGGCGCGCTGCTGTACATCGCGCAGAGCGGCAATGCCGTGCACGGCGGGCTGATCCTGTTTGCCATGGGCATTGGCATGGGCATTCCGCTGCTATTGCTGGTGACCGTCGGCAACCGTTTCCTGCCCAAACCCGGCGCGTGGATGAATCTGCTCAAAGGCGTGTTCGGTTTTCTGTTCCTCGCCACCGCGCTGTTCATGTTGCGCCCGGTGCTGGATCAATCGCTGTGGCTCGGTTTGTGTGGCGCATTGTTGTTGATCGCCGCGTACAGCGCCTGGAAACAGTCGGAGGGTTTCGGCCGGGTCGCCCAACTGTTCGGCGCCAGCGCGCTGTTGCTCGGTCTGTGGGGCAGTTTGGCGGTGATCGGTGCGGCGGGCGGCAGCGATGACCTGTTCAAACCGTTGCAGGTGTATACCGCGTCCGCTTCCGGCAACGCCGCCAACCCGGTCGGCCACGACGCCTTCACCACGGTCAACAACCCTGCCGCCCTGCAAAACGAGCTCGATGCGGCGCAGGCTCAGGGTCAATGGGTGCTGCTGGATTACTACGCCGATTGGTGCGTAGCGTGCAAGGTCATGGAAAAACAGGTGTTCGGCAAACCGCAGGTATTGGACGCGTTGAAAGATGTGCGCTTGCTACGGCTGGACGTCACCGCCGACAATGCCGCCAGTCGCGAACTGCTCGGCCGCTATAAAGTGCCGGGGCCACCGAGCCTGCTGTGGATCGGCGCCGATGGTGTCGAACGCCGCAGCCAGCGCATCACCGGCGAAGTCGATGCGCAGACTTTCCTGCAACGCTGGACCACCACCCGAGATGCTCATTAATGCTGACCCTTACCCTCGGCACCTTTGCCATTGCGCTTAACCACCTGCTGCTGATCAGTGCCCTGGCGCTGGCGACTTTCGTCGGTTGGCGGGTGGCCAAGCGCGGCGGCGAGAACCCCGAGTCAGCGCTGTTCAGCCTGTTCCTGCTGGGCATGTTGGCGGCGCGGGTGAGTTTCGTGATCGCCTATTGGGCGCATTACCGCAACGATCCGTGGCAGATCATCGATCTGCGCGATGGCGGTTTCCTCGCCTGGCCGGGGGTGATCGTGCTGTTGCTGGCGGCGCTGTATCGCGGCTGGCGACGGCCGGGTTTGCGTCGGCCACTGGGCTTTGGCGCCGGCAGCGGCCTGCTGTTCTGGTTGCTCGCGACCTTCTCCCTGACCATTTACGAGCAAGGCACGCGCCTGCCGGACGTCACGTTGGTCAATGCCGCTGGCGAAAACGTCAAACTCAGCGACTATCAAGGAGGCCCGTTGGTGATCAATCTCTGGGCGACCTGGTGTCCGCCGTGTCGCCGGGAAATGCCGGTGCTGGAAAACGCCCAGCATCAGCGCCCGGACCTGACCTTCCTGTTCGTCAACCAGGCCGAAAGCATGCAAAGCGTCAGTACTTACCTGGAAACCCAGGGCTTGAGCCTGTCCAACGTGTTGTTTGATCGCGGCGGACGCTTGGGTCAGGCCGTCGGTTCGATGGCATTGCCGACTACGCTGTTCTATAGCAATGACGGCCGTCTGCTGACTAGCCATCTGGGCGAGTTGTCGGAAGCCAGCCTGGCCCGCGCGCTGGAAAAGTTCGACACGCCCACCGCCGCCACTCCTGCCACCTCGGCCACATCGACTACCTCTGCAAGGAAACTGCCATGCCCCGCCTCCGCCATCTGCTGACCCTGACTCTGGGTGCTGCGCTGCTGCACCTGCCGGCGGTGCAGGCCGCCGAAGAACTGCCCGAGGCGATCAAGAAGATTGAAGCCAAAGGTGCAAAAATCGTCGGCCAGTTCGATGCACCGGACGGTTTGCGCGGTTACGCCGCGCAGTATCAGAACCGCGGCATGGCGCTGTACCTGACGCCCGATGGCAAACACGTGCTGCTCGGCAACCTGTACGACGCCGATGGCAACGACTTGAGCAGCGCGCCGTTGCAGAAGCTGGTTTACGCGCCAATGTCCAAGGAAGTCTGGGGCAAGATGGAAGCGAGCAACTGGATCGCCGACGGCAAAAAAGATGCGCCGCGCATCGTTTACCTGTTCAGCGACCCGAACTGCCCTTACTGCAACATGTTCTGGGAACAGGCGCGGCCGTGGGTCGATTCCGGCAAGGTGCAGTTGCGGCACATCATGGTCGGGATCATCCGCGAAGACAGCCCGGCGAAATCCGCCGCGCTGCTCGCCGCCAAAGACCCAAGCCAGGCGTTGGCCGATCACGAAAAGGCTGGCAAGCAAAGCAAGCTCAAAGCCTTGAAAGACGTGCCACCGGCGATCCAGGCAAAACTCGCGGCGAACATGCAATTGATGGACGACCTTGAGTTGCAAGCGACCCCGGCGATTTTTTACATGGACGACAAGGGCGAATTGCAGCAACAGCAAGGCGCGCCGTCGCCGGACAAATTGCAGAAAATCCTCGGACCCAAGTAATCCCCCACCGACGCCATCGCGAGCAAGCCTCGCTCCTACAGGGGGAATGCGATCCCCTGTAGGAGCGAGGCTTGCCCGCGAAGGGGCCCGAATGAATTACTAATTCCTTTCAGCCAAAAACCTCAACAACGTCTCAGTCACAAACCCGGCATTCTCCAGATTGGAAATATGCCCCGCTTCCGGCACCAGCACACACTCGCAGCCAATCAACCCGGCCATCTCGCGCGCTTCCGAGGGTGGCCGTGGTTTGTCCTGATCGCCACACATCACCAACGTCGTTGCTGCATCCAGCTCGGGCAGGCGCGCGAGCAAATCATCCCGCCCAAAGGTAATCCGCCCCATCGGCACGATGCTCTCGCGCAGGCGTTCGGCCGGCAGCGCCGCCAACGAAGCACGGAAATCCTGATACAACGCCGACTGCGGATCGATGCCGGGCCGGAAGAAGATCGGCACCACGATGTCCAGCAATTGCGGCGCGATCACGCCAGTGTCTTCGATCTGTTTGAACAGCGAGAAATAGTATTGGCGGGTTGGCTCCGGCTCGACGCCGACGTAAGTGTCCATCAGCACCAGAGCGTTGAGCCGTTGTGGTGCCGACAGCGCCAGGCGCACGCCCCACATGCCGCCGACCGACAGGCCGACCAGCGTCACGCGATCAATGTCCAAGTGATCGAGCAGCGCCAGTGCCTGGCGGGCGATGTCATCCAGTGAAGTCGTGCCGTCCGGTAATGGCCCGGACCGGCCGTGGCCCCACAGGTCCAGCGCGATGACCCGGTATTGCTGCGACAGTGCGGCAATCTGCGGCGCCCACATGTGTTGGTCCCACAGATAACTGCCGGCCAGCAACACGGCCGGGCCGGTGCCTTGATCGGTGTAATGAAGGGATTGTCCGTCCAGGGTTGCGAAAGGCATGGGTGATTCCTCTGCAAAAAAAATGGCACGGGAAGACTGGGCTGCTGGTGCTCGACAGTCAACTTTGCGCGGTCAGAATTGACGCCTTCGCGGGCAAGCCTCGCTCCTACAGGTTTGCGGTGATCGTGCGATCAACACTATTCCTGTAGGAGCAAGGCTTGCCCGCGAAGAGGCCCTGACAGACGCTAAAGAATCAAAGCCCTTCCAACTCCGCCATCAGATCATTCAACCGATCAACTTTCTCTTCGGTGATATCACTCGCCGCCAAGCCTTCGATGTACTCAGCCAGTTCCGCCACCGAACTGCACTCGAACATCGCCCGCAGCGGCACATTGCGTTGCAGGGCTTTTTGCACGCGCGAGGCGATTTGCGTCGCCAGCAGCGAATGGCCGCCGAGTTCGAAGAAATTGTCGCGCACACCGACCTGATCGACCTTGAGCACTTCGGCCCAGATATCCGCCAGGGTCTGCTCCAGCTCATTGCGCGGCGCCAGATAATCCTGACTCTGCAACTGGCCGATCTCCAGCGCCGGCAAGGCTTTGCGATCGAGTTTGCCGTTGGCGTTCAGCGGCAATGTGTCGAGCCACAACCAATGCAGCGGCACCATGTATTCCGGCAGTTCGGCGCGCAGGCGTTGCTTGATGCGTTCCAGGCGTTCGCCCGGATTGAGCGCCGAATCCGCCGCCCCCGTGCTTGCCACCAGAAACCCGACCAAGTGCTTGCCGTTCACGCCTTCCTGCACCCCGACCGCCGCATCGCGCACTTCCGGTTGCTCGTGCAGACGCGCTTCGATTTCGCCCAACTCGATGCGATAACCGCGAATCTTCACTTGATGGTCGATACGCCCGACGTATTCCAGCACGCCGTCATTGCGCCGGCGGGCCAGGTCGCCAGTGCGATACAAGCGATCACCCGGCGCACCGAACGGGTTCGGCACAAACACCTGCGCGGTGCGCAGCGGATCACTGACATAGCCGCGCCCAACCCCGGTGCCGGCGACACACAACTCGCCCACCGCACCCAACGGCACCAGTTCCAGCGCGCCATCGAGCAGGTACAAGCAGTTGTTGTCAGTCGGCGTACCAATCGGCAAATAACTGCCGCGCGTCGATGCCATGTCAACACGGAAGAACGCCACGTCGTCCGAACATTCCGCCGGGCCATAAGCGTTCACCAGACCAATCTGCGGGTAACGCAGCAGCCATTGGTGCGCCAGTTCCGGCGGCATCGCTTCGCCGGTCGGCAGCATCCAGCGCAGGCCATCGAGGCTCATGCGCTCCTGGCCGAGCATGCCCTGAATCAGCGACGGCACGCTTTCCAGCACGGTGATGCCCTGGCTCTGTACGTGCGCCAGCAAACCTTGCGGATCATGGGCGATGGTGTTCGGCACGATGTCCACGCGCGCGCCGAACAGCGGCGCGGCGAGGAACTGCCAGACCGAAATATCGAAGCTTTGCGAAGCGGTTTGCGCAATCACGTCCGCTGCGCTCAGGTTCAGGTACGGCACCTTGCTCAACTGGTTATTGAGCATGCCGCGCTGTTCGACCATCACGCCTTTCGGCAAACCGGTCGAGCCTGAGGTGTAGATCACGTAGGCCAAATTATCCGGCGCGCTGTAGATGCCCGGGTTTTGCACCGAAGCATCGCTCGCCTGCACGTCTTCCCAGACCAGTAATTTCGGCCGTTCGGAACAGGCGAATTCATCCAGCAATGCCAGCGCCTGGTCATGGCAAGCCTGCGTGCAGACCAGCAACGGCGTGCGGCTGAGGTCGATGATCCGGCTCAGTCGCTGGCTCGGCAGGCCCGGATCCAGCGGCAGATAACCCGCGCCAGCCTTGAAGCTGCCGATGATCATGCCGAGCAGATCGAGGCTACGTTCGGCCAGCAACGCCACCGGTTGATCGAGGCCGACCCCAGCGGCGATCAACGCATGCCCGAGGCGGTTGCTGCGTTGGTTGAGCTCGACGTAACTGTGCAAGCGGTCGAGGCAACTCGCGGCGATGCGCTGCGGATGCTGCGCGACCTGCGCCTCGAACAACTCGACGTAGCTCTGCTGCAGCGGATATTCATGCGCGCTTTGATTGCAGCCGTGGATCAGGAACTGCTGTTCCTCGTCGCCCAGCAGCGGCAAGTCGGCCATGTCGCCATGGAACCCTGCGACCAGCGCCAGCAGCAGACGCTTGAACTCGCCGAGCATGCGTTCAATGGTGCTTTCGTCGAAATAACGCTGGTCATACGACAGGTGCAAACCGAGGTCGTCGCCCGGATAGCAAACCGCCGTCAGCGGGAAGTTGGTGTGCGTGCGGCCCGAATCCGAGGTGGCGTTAAGGCTTTGCGCACGGTCCAGCACCGAGACTTCAACCGGGGCGTTTTCGAACACGAAAAGACTGTCGAACAGCGGCTGGCCCTTCGGCAATTCACTGTTTTCCTGGATGGTCACCAGCGGCAGGTATTCGTACTCGCGCAGTTGCATGTTGCTGTCGAGCAAACCGCTGAGCCACTGGCGAACGCTGCAACGCTGATCGTCTTCGGGCATTTTGACCCGCAGCGCGATGCTGTTGATGAACAGCCCGACGGTGCGTTGCATCTCCGGCATTTCCACCGGACGCCCGGCCACCGTGACGCCGAACAGCACGTCGCGATCACCGCTCAAACGGCGCAAAACCAGCGCCCACGCCGCTTGGGCGAAGGTGTTGATGGTCAGTTGATGGGCCTGCGCCAGTTCACGCAACTGCGCACCATCGCGGGCATCCAGTCGGGTGTAGCAGTCGCCAACAATCATGCCGCCGCTGTCACCCGCGTGTTCTCGCAGGAACGGTCGGTCGCTGGGGATCGGCGTGGTGCGTTCGAAGCCTTGCAGGTTGCTTTTCCACCACTGCCGCGCCTCGCTGAGACTTTGGCGTTGCAGCCAGCCAATGTAGTCGCGATAGCGCGGCGGCACGGCCAATTGCGCGTCGCGGCCCTCGCCCAGCGCCATGTAGATTTCGAAGAAATCGTTCATCAGCAGCGAACGGCACCAGGCATCGATAAGGATGTGGTGGTTGCTCATCATGAACCAGTAACGCGCTGCGCCGACCTTGATCAGGCGCAAGTGGAACGGTGCCTGATTGAGCAAATCGAAGCCGGTTTCGCGCTCGTTTTTCAGCAGCGCTTGCAGCTGCGGTTCTTGCTCGGCCTCGGCCACTGCGGTCCAGTCGAGGTACTCGATCGGCGTGCTGCCCGGTGTGTGAATCACTTGCAGCATGTCTTCGCCGACGTTCCAGCAGAACGACGCGCGCAACGCTTCGTGACGCGCAATCACCGCTTGCCAGGCCTCGGCAAAACGCTGCGGATCGAGCTCGCTGTTGATGCGATAGCGATCCTGCATGTAATACAGGCCGGTGCCCGGTTCCAGCAGCGTGTGCAGCAACATGCCTTCCTGCATCGGCGTCAGCGGGTAGACGTCCTCAATCAGCGCCGCAGGAATCGGCAGTGCATCGAGTTGCGCCTGGGTCAGCCGGGCCAACGGGAAGTCCGACGGCGTCAGGCCACCGGCATCGCTGTGCAAGCAATGTTCGATCAGGCTGTGCAGCTCGGCGACGTATGCGCTCGCCAGCTCATTAATGGTTTGCGGGTCGTGACGCTCAGCGCTGAAGGTCCAGCGCAGCAGCAGTTCACCGCCATACACCTGACTGTCGACACTCAGCTCGTTCGGCAGCGGCGCGTGCGCATCGTGGGCCGCGCCGACTGCTTCATCGAGCGGGCGGAACAACGCGTCGGCGCCGAAGCTCTGGTCGAACTGGCCGAGGTAATTGAAGGTGATCGGCGCCACCGGCAACGCGCTCATGGTCTGCCGGCACAGGTCGTCGGCGAGGTAACGCAACACGCCATAACCGAGGCCTTTGTGCGGCACGCTGCGCAGTTGTTCCTTGATCGCTTTGATCGACGCGCCCTGCCCGTCCGCCGGGGTCAACCGCAGTGGATAAGCGCTGGTGAACCAACCGACGGTGCGGGTCAGGTCGATCTCGTCGAACAGGGTTTCGCGGCCATGACCTTCGAGTTGAATCAGCGCCGATTGCTCGCCACTCCAACGGCACATCACCCGGGCCAACGCGGTCAGCAGCAAGTCGTTGACCTGCGTGCGGTAAGCGCTCGGCGCCTGTTGCAGCAACTGCCGGGTGCGCTCGGCATCGAGGCGCACGCTGACGGTTTGCGCATGGCGATGCTGCTGGCCGCCCTGCGGGTCATCACACGGCAAGTGGCTGACCGGCCCGGCCAGTTGCGCCTGCCACCAATCGAGTTCTTCGCGCAGCGATTCGCTGCCGGCATAGGCCTGCAAACGCGCGGTCCAGTCTTTGAAAGCACTGGTTTTCGCCGGTAGTTTCAGCGCTTGCCCGTTATCGAGTTGACGGTAAACCGTCTGCAGATCGTCGAGCAAAACCCGCCACGAAACCCCATCGACCACCAAGTGGTGAATCGCGATAAACAAGCGTTGCTGCCCTTCAGGACCATCGACCAGCAACGCGCGCAACAGAGGCCCTTGTTGCAGATCGAGGCTGCGTTGCGCGTCGGCGTACAGCGCCGCGCACTTGTCCATGGACGAAACGCGCACTTGCCAGAGGATCGGGCTGTCGTTGATCGCCTGGTGCTCGGCATGCCACTGACCATCGGCCGCGGTGAAACGCAGGCGCAAGGCGTCATGCTGCTCGATCACCGCCAGCAGCGCTTGCTCGAGGCGAGGCGCGTCCAGCGCGCTGGTCGGTTGCAGCAGCAACGCCTGGTTCCAGTGTTGGCGCTGGGGAATATCGGTGTCGAAGAACCAGTGCTGGATCGGCGTCAGACGCGCTTCGCCGGTGAGCAAACCCTGCTCGGCGCTGATCTGCTCGGTGCGCGTCGCGACGGCGGCAAGCGTCTGCACCGTTTGATGCTGGAACAAGTCGCGCGGGCTGAAGTGAATGCCTTGCTGACGCGCACGGCTGACCACTTGAATCGACAGGATCGAGTCGCCGCCGAGTTCGAAGAAGTTGTCGTTGAGCCCGACCTGCGCGACGTTCAGCACTTCGCACCAGATCCCGGCGAGCGTCAGTTCCAGTTCATTGCTCGGCGCCACGTAATGCTGACGATTGAGCTGCGGGTCCGGCGCTGGCAATGCGCGGCGGTCGAGCTTGCCGTTGGCGGTCAGCGGCATGCTCGCCAGCAGGATCAGGTGCGTCGGCACCATGTAATCCGGCAGCTGTGACTTGAGGTGCGCCTTCAACGCTTCACGCAAGATGGCTTGTTGCGCTTCATCCTGTTCGGTGACGTCCGTCACCAGATAACCGACCAACTGCTTGCCGCTCGGCGCGTCCAGCGCCAGCACCACCGCTTCGCGAATCGAGGCATGTTCGAGCAAACGCGTTTCGATCTCGCCGAGTTCGATGCGGAACCCACGGATCTTCACTTGATGGTCAATCCGCCCGAGGTATTCCACCAATCCGTCAGCGCGCTGGCGCACCAGGTCGCCGGTGCGGTAGATACGCCCGCCATTGGCCGAGAACGGGTCGGCGACAAAGCGCTCGGCGGTCATCCCGGCGCGCTGGTGATAACCCTGCGCGAGGCCTGCGCCGCCGACGTACAACTCGCCGGTCGCGCCTTGCGGCACCAGCGCCAGATCGGCGTCGAGAATGTACGCGACACGCGCGCCGATCACGCTGCCGATCGGCACGCTGCCGAGACCTTCCTCCAGCACTTGCGGGGCCAGACTGGCGAGCGGCATGACCACGGTTTCGGTCGGGCCGTACGCGTTGAAAAACACGCTCGGCTGAAACGCTGCGCGAATCCGCGCCAAGTGTTCGCCGGTCAACGCTTCGCCGCCGGTGATGCACATGCGCACCGGCAGGGTTTCGCCCTGAGTCGCCAGCCACTGCGCCAATTGGCTGCCGTAGCTTGGGGTGAAGCCGAGGACATTGATCTGGTGCTGACGAATCAACCCGCAGATTTCCTCCGCGTCCCACTGCCCTTGAGCGCGCAACACCACCTGCGCGCCGCTCAACAACGGCACCAGCAGACGCTCGGTGGCGGCGTCGAAGTTGATCGAATAGAAGTGCAATTCGCAATCGTCCGGGCGCATGCCGAAACGCTCAATCACCGCTTGGCAGTGCATGGCGATTTCACCGTGCGAGACCACCACGCCTTTCGGTTTGCCGGTCGAACCCGAGGTGTAAATCAGGTACGCCTGATGTTGCGGCAGGCTGATAAACGGCAACTCGCTGGCCGGGTAATGGGCCAGTGCGGCGGCGTCTTCTTCGAGGCAGCAACGGGCCACGGTCGCCGGCAATTCACCGAGCGCGTTGAACATCGCCTGGTCGCTGAGCAGCAAACCGATGCCGCTGTCTTCGATCATGTAATGCAGGCGGTCGAGCGGGTATTCCGGGTCGAGCGGCACATAAGCGCCGCCAGCCTTGAGAATCGCCAGCAGGCCGATGACCATTTCCAGCGAGCGCTCCAGCGCGAGGCCGACGCGCACTTGCGGGCCGACACCACGCTCGCGGAGCATCCAGGCCAGGCGATTGGCGCGGCTGTCGAGTTCGGCGTAGCTCAGGGTTTCGCCGGCGAAGGTCAGTGCCGGTGCGTCTTTGCGCGCCAGGGCCTGCTCGCTGAACAGGTGATGAATGCACTGGTCGAGGCGATGTTGGCCCGGCTCGATGCCGAGGCTGTCGAGCAGGTTTTGCTGTTCGGCGGATTCGAGCAACGGCAGCTCGCTGAGTCGCTGCTGCGGATCGGCCAGCAACGCTTCGAGCAGATTGCGCCAATGCCCGGCCATGCGCGCAATGCGCGGCTCATCGAACAAATCAGTGCTGTAAGTCAGGCAGCAACCGAGCCGATGATCGAGGTCGGTGACTTCCAGGTTGAGGTCGAATTTGGTCGCCCGCGCATCGTTGGCCAGGTACTCGACGGTCATGCCGGCGAGCGTGCGGCTCTGCTGGAATTCCCAGCGCTGCACGTTGCACATCACCTGGAACAACGGGTTGTACGCGGCACTGCGCGGCGGCTGCAACGCTTCGACCAGATGATCGAACGGCAAGTCCTGATGCGACTGGCCTTCGATCACGGTGTGGCGCACCTGCTCGAACAATTCGCCGACCGACATCTGCCCGTCGAGTTGGCAACGCAGCACTTGCGTATTAAGGAACGCGCCGATCAGCCCTTCGCTTTCCGGGCGAATGCGGTTGGCCACCGGCGCGCCGATGCGCAAATCGCTCTGGCCGCTGTAGCGGTAAAGCAGCACGGCGAGCGCAGCGGTCATGGTCATGAACAAGGTCAGACCGTTTTGCGCATTGAACGCCCGAACCCGCGCCGCAAGGTCGTCGCTCAGGTCAAAACGGTAGAGTTCGCCCTGGTGACTTTGTACCGGAGGACGCGGACGGTCGGCGGGCAATTCCAGCAGCGGATGTTCGCGGCCCAGTTGCGTGGTCCAGTAATCGAGCTGACGTTGGCGCTCGCCGGATTCCAGCCACTGACGCTGCCACACGCTGTAATCGAGGTATTGCACCGGCAACGGCTGCAACGGCGATTCGCGGTCATCGACGAACGCTTCGTAAAGCGCGCTGAGTTCGCGGGCGAAAATATCCATCGCCCAGCCTTCGGTGACGATGTGGTGCAAGGTCAGCACCAGGTAATGTTCCTGCTCGGCGGTCTTGACCAGGCAGGCGCGCAGCAGCGGACCGGTTTCCAGGTCGAACGGCTTGTGCGCCTCAGCGTCGGCCAGTTGCTGGACCTGCGATTCGCGGCCATCGGCATCGAATGCGGTGAAGTCCTTCCAGTCCATGCGCAGACCGGTGTCGGCGTGCACCTGTTGCCGCGCCACGCCGTCGACGCTGGGGAACGTGGTGCGCAGGGTTTCGTGGCGAATGATCAGCGCTTGCAACGCCGCTTCAAAACGCCCGACATCCAGCACGCCGCGCAACCGCGCCATGCCGCCGACGTTATAAGCCGGGCTGTCCGGCTCCATTTGCCAGAGGAACCACATGCGTTGCTGCGAATACGACAGCGGCACCGCGTGGCTGCGATCGACCTTGTCGATCGGTGGCTGGCGGTTGGTGTTGCCGCTGACCTGAATCAGCCGCACTTGCTCGGCAAACGCGGCGAGCTCGCTGTTTTCGAACAAGGCGCGCAACGGCAATTCGACGTCGCAGGCCTGGCGTGTGCGGGAGATGATTTGTGTCGCCAGCAGTGAATGTCCGCCGAGGGCAAAGAAGTCGTCGCGCAGGCCGATTTGCTGCAGGCCCAGCACTTCGCGCCAGATAGCGGCGATTTGCTGTTCGAGCTCGCTCACCGGTTCGACATGTTCGCGCACCTGCCATTGCGGCTCGGGCAAGGCGCGGCGGTCGAGTTTGCCGCTCGGGCTCAGGGGCATTTCATCGAGGCGCATCAGTTGCGCCGGAACCATGTATTCCGGCAACTCGGCGGCCAGTGCGGCTGTCAGGCGTACGGATTGCTGGTCTGCGGATTCGTCGCTGGCAGTGGTTGTGTAGTAACCGATCAACTGGCCGCCGGCGGCGGTTTCGCGCACCAGCACCACGGCTTGCGCCACACCTGATTGCGCGAGCAGCCGCGCTTCGATCTCTTGCGGCTCAACGCGGAAACCACGCAATTTGACCTGCTGATCGAGGCGCCCGAGGTATTCGATCACGCCGTCAGCGCTCCAGCGCGCGCGGTCGCCAGTGCGGTACAAACGCGCGCCCTGCTCGCTCAGTGGGTCGACAACAAAACGTTCGGCGGTCAGCGCCGGACGCCGCAGATAACCGCGCGCCAGACCAATACCGCTGATGCACAATTCGCCCGGCACCCCGGCCGGCACCGGGTTTAGCTCGCTGTCGAGCACCCGGCAAATCACGTTGCCCAGCGGCCGGCCAATCGGCGAGCGCTCGCCATCGGCGCTGGTGCAATGCCAATGCGTGACGTTGATCGCGGTTTCGGTCGGGCCATAACGGTTGTGCAATTGCACCGCCGGCAATTGCTCGAGCACGCGGTTACGCAGCTCCGCCGGCAACGCTTCGCCACCGGAGAAAACCCGGCGCAGGCTGGTGCATTCGGCGGTCAGCGGTTCTTCGATAAACAACGCCAACAGCGGCGGCACGAAGTGCAGCGTTGTCACGCTGTAGTGCTGGACAAGCTGCGCGATGCGATGCGGATCGCGGTGTTCGCCGGGGCCGGCAATCAACAAACGCGCGCCGGTGATCAAGGGCCAGCAGCATTCCCACACCGACACGTCGAAACTGAGCGGCGCTTTTTGCATCAGCACATCGGTTTCGTCGAGGCGATAGGTGCTCTGCATCCACTGCAAACGTTCAGCGAGGGCGGCGTGGGTGTTGCCGACGCCTTTTGGCTGGCCGGTCGAACCGGAGGTGTAAATCACGTAGGCGAGGTTGTCGCCGTGCAAGTGCAGGCCCGGGGCGTGGCTCGGCCAGTTTTCCAGGTGCAGCGCGTCCATGGCGATGACGCTGACACCGTCGGTGGCCGGCAAGCGTTCGAGCAAGGCAGTTTGGGTCAGAAGCAATTCGACGCCGCTGTCGCTGAGCATGTAAGCGAGGCGCTCGGCCGGGTAATCCGGGTCCAGCGGCACATAGGCGCCGCCAGCCTTGATGATTGCCAGCAGGCCGATCAACAGTTGCGGCGAACGCCCGGCGGCGATGGCCACGCACACGTCCGGGCCGACGCCTTTGTCGCGCAGGTAATGCGCCAGGCGATTGGCCTGGGCGTGCAGTTCGGCGAAGTCGATTTGACCGCCGTCCCAGATCAACGCGGTGCGCTGCGGGGTCAGCAGCACTTGCTCATTGAGCCGTTGCGGCAACCATTGGCTGGCAGGCGTGCACGGCGCCGCGCTGTATTTTTGCTGTTGCTCGGTCTCGCTCGGATTGAGCAATTGCAGATCGCCGACAGCGCGTTGCGGCTGCTCGCAGACATTACGCAGCAAGTTGCTGAAATGCTCGGCCAGGCGCTCGATGGTCGCCGCGTCGAACAGCTCGTCGGCGTAGTCGAAGGACAGGCTCAACCGCCCGTTGCGGTCTTCTTCACTGTGCAATTGCAGGTCGAACTTGGCTTCGCGGCTGTGCCACGGCAGCTCTTCGGCGAGCAGCCCCGGCAAGCGGCGCAAGGCACTCAAGTCGCGTTGCTGGTGGTTGAACATGACCTGGAACAAACCGGATTCGCGCGCCTGCGGAAACGCTTCCAGCAGTTGCTCGAACGGCACGTCCTGATGAGCTTGCGCGCCCAATGTCGCTTGCCGGGTTTGCGCCAGCAGCTCAAGGAACGGCAGCCGCGAATCGACCTCGGCGCGCAGCACTTGGGTGTTGATGAAGAAGCCGATCAGGCCTTGGGTTTCCAGGCGCGGCCGGTTGGCATTCGGCACGCCGATGCGGATATCGCGCTGGCCGCTGTAGCGATGCAACAGGCTCTGAAATGCGCTCAACAACAGCATGAACGGCGTCGCTTGATGCGCGAGCGCAGTCTGGCGAATCGCTTCGCTGAGGCTCGCGCCCAAACGCACGGTGTGGCGTGCGGCGCTGTGCCGCTGTTGCGCCGAGCGCGGGTGATCGGTGGCCAGGCCCAGCAGCGGATGCTCATCGCCCAACTGGTCTTTCCAATAGGCGAGTTGGCGCTCGCCCTCACCTTGCGCCAGCCATTGACGCTGCCAACTGCCGTAGTCGGCGTACTGGGTTGGCAGCGCCGCAAGGTTGGCGGTTTGCCCCTGCGAAGCGGCGGCGTACAGGCGCGAGAACTCGTCGATCAAGACGTTCAGCGACCAACCGTCAGCAATGATGTGGTGCAGCGTCACCAGCAGTTGATGGTCCTCGTCGTCGAGGCGCACCAGTGTCACCCAAAGCAATGGGCCTTTTTGCAGATCAAACTGAGTGCGCGCCTCGTCTTCACGGATTTGTTGCGCGCGCACTTCGCGCTTATCGGCCGGCAAGTCGCTGATGTCGATCAGTTGCAGATTGAATTCAGCGGCGTCATCCACCTGTTGCAACGCCACGCCGTCGCGCTCGAAGAAGCGTGTGCGCAGCGATTCGTGACGCTCGATCAACTGCTGGAAACTGCTGCGCAACGCGTCTTCATCGAGTTCGCCGCGCAGACGCAACGCCCCGGGAATGTTGTAGGCGCTGCTGTGCGGGTCGAGTTGCCAGGTGATCCACAAACGGTTTTGCGCCAGCGATTGCGGCAGCGCTGCGCTGCGCGACAACACGCTGATCGCACCTTGGGCCTGGCCGCCGTCCTCCTGCAATTGCGCGACCGCAACGGCAAACTCGCCGAGGCTCGGCGCTTCGAATAACAGGCGCAGGTTCAGTTCCAGGCCCAACGTTTCACGCAAGCGCGCGACCACTTGCGTGGCAGCGATGGAGTTGCCGCCGAGGAGGAAAAAGTGATCGTCGGCGTTGACCTGTTTGACCCCGAGCTGTTCGCACCAGAGGTTGCCGATCAGCGTTTGCAGCTCGGATGCGGATTGCGTCGTCGCCGCGCTTTCGGCGGTTGCCGACGGAAACAACGCGTAGCTGTCGAGGCTGCCGTCCGCCAGGCGATTACGGCACGCCGAGCGTTGCAGTTTGCCGCTGGACGTCTTCGGCAGTGCGCCGGGATTAAGCAACACCACCACGCTCGGCGCTTGCTGATACGCCTCGGCCACGGCTTGGCGAATGGCTTTGATCAGCGCTTCGGGCGGCAGAATTTTCTGCACGCTGCGGCTGATTTCTGCGGCGATGCCGATGCCTTCTTCGCCATCGACATTGATCGCGAATGCGGCGACGCGCCCCTTGCGCACCACTTCGACTTCGCGCTCGACGGTCTGCTCGATGTCCTGCGGATAGAGGTTGTGGCCGCGCACGATGAGCATGTCTTTCAGGCGCCCGGTGACGAACAATTCACCGTCGCGCATGAACCCCAGATCGCCAGTGCGCAGCCAGGTGCGGCCCGCGTGTTCGACGAACGTTTTGCTGCTGGCCTCGGGGTTGCGCCAATAACCGTGGGCGATGCTCGGCCCGGCGGCCCAGACTTCGCCGACGGCGTTGTCGGCCAGTTCGGTTAACGCCAGCGGGTCGACAATCAGCACCGCGTGATCCGGCTGGCTGATGCCGCAACTCATGATCGCCGCGCCCGCGCCTGCTTCGGCGCGGTTCTGCGCCATGGCTTGATCGTCGACTCGCAAATTGCCGATGCCGTGGCCGCGCGCGGTGCCGGCGACAAACAGTGTGGCCTCGGCCAAACCGTAGGACGCCATGAAGCTGTTTTCGGTGAAACCGCACGCGGCGAATTTCTCGGCGAAGCGTTCCAGCGTGTCGAGGCGAATCGGCTCGGAGCCGGAATAGGCCACGCGCCAGCCGCTGAGATCGAGGCGCTCCAGCGCCGATTCACTGACCCGCTCGCTGCACAAACGATAGGCGAAATCCGGGCCACCGCTGATGGTGCCACGGTACTCGCTGATCGCTTCCAGCCAGCGCAACGGCCGACCGAGGAAATACGCCGGCGACATCAACACGCACGGCACGCCACTGAAAATCGGCTGCAGCAGACCGCCGATCAAACCCATGTCGTGGTACAGCGGCAGCCAACTGACGATGACGTCGTCGGGGTTCAGATCGATGCCAAAACCATGGCGGATCAGCAGTTCGTTGGCCACCAGATTGCCGTGACTGACTTGCACACCTTTGGGCAACGCGGTCGAGCCGGAGGTGTATTGCAGGAAGGCAATGTGCTCGCCTTCAAGCTCGGGCAAAACCCAATCCTCGGCCAACGCGGCGTCGAGGGTATCAACGCACAACAGCGGCGGCGCGCCGTCGATTTGCGACAAGGCGTCTTGCAGACCGGCGCTGGTCAACAGCAGGCGCGGTTCGGCGTCGCTGATGATCGACAGCAAGCGTTCCTGGTGATGACGTTTGGCCGATTCCGGCGGATAGGCCGGCACCGCGATCACCCCGGCATACAGGCAACCGAAAAACGCCGCGACGTAATCCGCACCACTGGGAAACAGCAGCACCGCGCGATCGCCAAACGCCGCTTCGGCCTGCAATGCGCCAGCAATGGTGCGGGCGCGCTGATCGAGGTCGCGATAACTGAGGACCACCGTTTGATCCGCGGTTTCGGCGAGAAAACGCAAAGCCACTCGATCCGGCGTCAGGGCCGCGCGGCGCTGGAGGGCTTGGACCAGTGTGCTGGGGAGTTCGAAAGCGTCGGTCATGAGGTTTCCTGCCTGAATTCGGCTTGCAAGTTGGAATCGGTTTTCGCTGGTCACGCGCAAAAAATGGCGTGCAGGACGCGGTCTTCGCCGACCGCGCAAGGCTTGGGAATGCTGTTATGGCGCGGCTCGGAAGCGCTGCCATTCACCAATGAGAACGATTGATGTCTTGAAATAATTAGTCGGCGGGCTGCAAACGCAACAGGGCTGGGCGCGACAGCGTGTCGCAGTTCGCACTCTGCACTTTTGTGGAGCATTAATTCTCCTTCTCAATTGACAATCATTATCATTCAACATAATTTGTCGCTCGATGTGTAGGACGGCTCAGCTCCCCTGGTCGCCCCACAACCCTATTTGCAGCAAGGTGATTTCCATGACGGAACAAGTATCCACAAGCAGGTGCGATTCACCGCTACTTCAGGCCTTCGTCGACAACCGACTGATTCTGGTCAAAATCGCAGCACGCATTACCGGCTGCCGGTCGCGGGCTGAGGACGTGGTGCAAGACGCGTTTTTCCGGCTGCAATCAGCGCCGCAGATCACGTCTTCGTTCAAGGCGCAGCTCAGCTACCTGTTCCAGATCGTGCGCAATCTGGCGATCGATCACTACCGCAAGCAGGCGCTTGAGCAGAAATATTCGGGGCCTGAAGAAGAGGGTTTGAACGTGGTCATCCAGGGCGCTTCGCCGGAAACCTCGCACATCAATTTCTCGACCCTGGAAAACATCGCCGACGCGCTGACCGAGCTGCCGAGCCGCACGCGTTACGCGTTTGAGATGTACCGTTTGCACGGCGTGCCGCAGAAGGACATTGCCAAGGAACTCGGGGTGTCGCCGACACTGGTGAACTTCATGATTCGCGACGCGCTGGTGCATTGCCGCAAAGTCTCGGGCAGCCGCGCGGATACCTTTGCCCGTCGTTAAAAGCATCGCGGGCAAGCCTTGCTCCCACAGGTTTTGGGTCAAACCGTCATGGTGCGATTAACCCAAAACCGTGGGAGCAAGGCTTGCCCGCGATAGCGGACTCAAGACCGCAAAGGATCTTGAGCCCTGCGCCTCACGCCAACGTGCACCGATCAAAAAACCGCTCACGCCCCAACATCATCAGCGCCGCGCGTTTGTGCGGGAAGTCGAACTCTTTCTCGCAGTGAAAACACTGGTTGTGCATGTACCCGATCATCTTCGCGTTGTCGGCACGCGGCTCGGCGACCACCCGTTGCGTGCGCGGCTCGTCGAGAAACAGGTAATGCACCAGCGCCGATAACCAGCTCGCGACTTTGTGCGGGCCGCGATGCGCTTCTTCCCCCACCAGCATATGAATGCCGCGGTCGTAATCGCCGGCGTCATAAAACGGCGCGATCCGATCTTCCTTGGCCCAATAGGCTTCAAAGTAGGCAAACGGCTGATCATCAAAACAACCGATCAGGGTCAGCGTGTGCGGGTCGGCGTCGAGCTTGCTCAGGTATTCGCGATGCTTTTCGAGGCTGCCCTCCTCCTGCCAGAAACTGGCGACGCGCGGGCTGTTCTGCCAGCGGTTGAAGCGGCTCAGGTCCTTATCGACTTCCAGCGTGCGCAACGATACCCAGGCACCGAGCCGCGGATCAAAACGTCGATAGACTTCGCCACGCGGTTTAGGCGCGCGCAACGGGTGGCGCTTGCCGGCGCTGATGAGCATTTGCTGCGGATAGGTGCCGCTCAACGATTCGCCGAGCCACGGCTGCGGCAATTGCCAGAACAGCGTGCGCTCGCAGCGGTATTCGCCCGTCACTTCGGTGGCCACCAGCAAACCGCTGAACAGCGCGTCAGTCGGCACTTCATCGAGCCGCCAGGTCAAGCGCTGGCAGGCCGGATCGCGGGCGAACAGCCAATAGCAGGCCGCCCAGAACGCTTGGCTGGCAGGCAAGCCAAAACGCTCATCGACCTCGATGTGCAACGCCGGCTCGCGCGACAGACGCAGGCGAATCAGCGGTTGCCCTTCGAGGCTGAGGCTCAGGCGGGTTTCGGTTTCATCGGCTTCAAGACTGCGTCCTGACGGCAAGGCCAGGGCAGTCAGGTCATTCAGATTGGACATGGTCGGGCTCACAGTAATCGTCGACAGTTCAACGAGGTGACGTGAGCCGAGCCGGGAAATTTAAGCGAACGGAGCAGATCCGCGACCTGCGGCGGCTTTTCAGGAGTCCGGCACCGGCACCACGGCGATCCGGTACGGCTGAAAAATCTTCAGCATCTGGCCGTTGTCGCGCAAGCCCCGGAGCAATTTGCCGAACGCCTCGCCGGTGATCGGCGCAGTCGGGCGGATGATCGCGTAATGGTGATAGACCTGATCGATGCGCTGGGACACCAGCAACTGATCGGCGACTTTCTCGTTGCGCAGCAGGTAGTCGCTTAAATAGGAACGCGTGACCAGCGCCACATCGGCGCGCCCGCGCAGCACCATCAACAGGTTGCTGTCGTGGGAATAAGTCAGCGTGGCGTTGTAGTTTTGCGCGAGGGTTTTCGGGTCGGCGTTGAAATTGGCGAATTCGTAATGGTAGCCACTGAACAGCGCCAAACGTTTGCCCTTGAGGTCGGCAAAATAACTTTCGCCACGTTGCGGCTCGCGTTGCGCGACGAAAATTTCGGCGTCTTCCAGGCCCATGTCGACGGTGGTGTGCGGGATGTCTTTCCAGCCCCAATCCGGGTTCTCGAAAATCGCCATATCGACCCGCGCCTGCTTGAAATCACCGAAGCGTCGCGGAATGGAAGTCGGCACCAGCACAAACTGATAATCGCTTTGCAGCTGATTCAGCGCTTCGACCAATTGCGGCAGCAGACCGGTGTCGGCGCCGGACTCCGGACGCACGGTGTAGGGCGGAAAATGCGCGGCACCGACCCGCACCAGTTGCCCTGCGTGGGCCGGCAACGCCCACAACACCGCAAGTGCCGCCAGCAAAAGCCGCGGCACTGTCCACATTGGCGAAGACATCAAAACAAACCACTCCCCAAAAAAATAACGCATCAATTCATTCAAACTAGGCGGTTTCGCCTACTTAGCCAGTTCCAACCGCTTATTTAACCCGTTAACCGCCGAGACAGACGCTTCACTGCTTCTCTTCAAGCACCAGAATCAACGCCTCATCGGCCAGTTGATCGAGGCTCAAACCGCCGCCGGCACGAAACCAGGTAGTGGTCCAGGACAACGCGCCCGTGAGGAAACGCCGGGTGATGAACACGTCGCCGCGAATAAACCCGGCCGCTTTCGCCTCGCCGAGTACTTGCAGCCAGATCTCTTCATAAATATCGCGCAAGGCCAGCACCTGCGCCTGCCCTTCTTCGGACAACGACCGCCATTCATACACCAGCACCGCCATCGCTTCGCCGCTGCCGCCCATGATCGACTGCAATTCGCAGCGAATCAGCGCCAGCACGCGTTCGCGGACGTTGTCGGACTCGGCCAGTGCGGCCTGCATCAGCGCAGTGTTGTAGCGAATGGTTTCTTCCATCACCGCGCGGAGGATTTCGTCCTTGCTCTTGAAGTGATGAAAAATGCTCCCCGACTGAATCCCCACCGCGCCAGCCAGATCGCGCACGGTGGTGCGTTCATAACCTTTATTACGGAACAGGTGAGCCGCCACTTGCAGCAATTTGCCGCGAGCGCTGTCCGGGTCGGTCAATCGGCCGTCGTCGACCAATTCGCGCATCACCGTCAGGGCTTTTTGCTCGTCCACCCGTTCTCTCCTACAGTCGATCAATCAAATGCGCCGCTCGCCGCGAAAACAGCGGGATTGCGCGGGCAATTTAAGCTGGCGAGGACGACCAAGCAAGCGCTTGGGAAGAAGATATTTCAGACGTTTACAAACCAAGCGCTTGCTTGGTAGTCTCAAAACCGTTCTGCCGCAGCTGATGATAAAAACTGCCTGGGAGTCGACTGTGTCAAAAACAATTCGCATCGGTTGCGCCAGCGCCTTCTGGGGCGACACCTCGACCGCCGCCGCGCAACTGGTCAACGACGGGCGCCTGGACTATCTGGTGTTCGATTACCTGGCCGAAATTACCATGTCGATCATGGCCGGCGCGCGGATGAAAGACCCGGCGGCCGGTTACGCCAGCGACTTCATCGACGTGCTCACACCTTTATTGCCGCAACTCGCCGAGCAGAAAATCCGCGTGGTCAGCAATGCCGGCGGGATCAACCCGCAAGCCTGCGCCGCCGCCCTGCAAGCGGCGTGCGACAAGGCTGGCGTGGTGCTGAAGATCGCCGTGTTGCTCGGCGATGACTTGCAACCGCAGTTCAAACAGCTCGGCAGCCAAGGCATTCGCGAAATGTTCAGCGGCGCGTCGTTGCCGCCGATGTGCGTCTCGACCAACGCCTACCTCGGCGCACCGGGCATCGTCGAAGCGCTGCGTCTGGACGCGGACATCGTGATCACCGGACGAGTGGTCGACAGTGCCGTGGTCAGCGCCGCGCTGGTGCATGAATTCGGCTGGTCGTGGCACGACTACGACAAACTCGCGCAAGCGGCGCTGGCCGGGCACATCATCGAATGCGGCGCGCAGTGCACCGGCGGCAATTTCACCGATTGGCGCGAGGTGCCGGATTACGAGCACATCGGTTTCCCGATCGTCGAAGTCAGCGCCGACAGCCAGTTCATCGTCAGCAAACCCGAAGGCTCGGGCGGGCTGGTCTCACCGCTGACCGTTGGCGAGCAGATGCTCTACGAAATAGGCAACCCGCAAGCGTATCTGTTGCCGGACGTGGTCTGCGATTTCAGCCAGGTCAAACTTCAGCAACAAGGCAAAAACGCGGTGCGGGTGCAAGGCGCCACAGGTTTGCCGCCGAGCGATCAATACAAGGTCAGCGCCACCTACCTCGACGGTTTTCGCTGCACCGCCAGTTGCCTGATGGCCGGAATCGATGCCGTCGACAAGGCGCGCCGGGTCAGCGAAGCAATCATCAACAAGACCTCGGAGATTTTCCGCCAGCGCGGTTGGGCGCCGTACAGCGAAGTGAACATCGAACTGCTTGGCAGCGAGGCGACTTATGGCCCGCACGGCCAGCGCTTCGACAGCCGTGAAGTGGTGATCAAACTGGCGGTGCGCCACCCGAGCAAACAGGCGCTGATTGTGTTCTCGCGGGAAATTGCCCAGGCCGCCACCGGCATGGCGCCGGGGCTGACCGGCATTGTCGGCGGACGGCCAACGGTGTATCCGCTGATTCGGCTGTTCTCGTTCCTGATCGACAAAAGCACCTGCGCGCTGACGATTGACCTCGGCGGTCAACGCCATCCTTGCGCCCTGCCCACTCTCGATGCGCTCGACCCGGCCGATTTGCCAGTGCCGCTGGAACCCGCGAAACCGAGCGGTCGCGCCGATGCCAGTGTGGCGCTGGTGAAACTCGCGGTGGCGCGCTCCGGCGACAAAGGCAATCACAGCAACATTGGCGTGATGGCGCGCGAGCCGGAGTTTCTGCCGTGGATCGCCGAAGCGCTGACCCCGGAAGTGCTGGTCGACTGGATGCGCCATGTGCTCGACCCGATCCACGGACGGGTTGAACGCTGGTATCTGCCGGGCAGCGACAGTTTGAATTTCCTCCTGGAAAACGCCCTCGGCGGTGGTGGCGTCGCCAGTTTGCGGATTGATCCGCAAGGCAAGGCGTTCGCCCAGCAACTGCTGGAATTCCAGATTCCGGTGCCGCAAAGCATCGCCGACCAGGTCAATTAGGGGAACGCTGCCATGGCTTACGACTCGATTTTCAAAGCCGATCTGTTCGCTGACCAAACCATTATTGTCACCGGCGGCGGCAGCGGCATCGGCCGTTGCACCGCCCACGAACTCGCGGCCCTCGGCGCCCATGTGCTACTGGTCGGGCGCAAGCCTGAAAAACTGCAAAACGTTGCTGCCGAAATCACTGAGGACGGCGGCAAGGCTGACTGGAAGGCCTGCGACATCCGCGAGGAAGAAGCGGTCAAGCGACTGGTCAGCGAGTTGATTGGCGAACACGGACCGATCCATGGTCTGGTCAACAATGCCGGCGGCCAATACCCCTCGCCGCTCGCCGCGATCAATCAGAAAGGTTTCGAAACCGTGATGCGCACCAATCTGGTCGGCGGTTTCCTGATGGCTCGCGAGGTGTTCAACCAATCGATGAGCAAACACGGCGGAAGCATCGTCAACATGCTCGCCGATATGTGGGGCGGCATGCCCGGCATGGGCCATTCCGGCGCATCGCGTTCGGGCATGGACAACCTGACCAAAACCGCCGCGGTCGAATGGGGTTTCGCCGGGGTGCGGGTGAATGCGGTGGCGCCGGGGTGGATCGCGTCCAGTGGCATGGACACTTATGAAGGCGCGTTCAAAGCGGTGATCCCGACCCTGCGCGAGCATGTGCCGCTCAAGCGCATCGGCACCGAATCGGAGGTCAGCGCGGCGATTGTATTTTTGCTCAGCCCGGCGGCGGCGTTTGTCAGCGGCAGCACCTTGCGCATTGATGGCGCGGCGAGCCTGGGCGGTCGGGCGTGGCCGATTCACAAGGCGCAGAACAGCGAATCCTATAACGGCTTCCACCGCGCGTACTTACCTGAAGTACTTCAGCCAGACATGCTCAAGGACAAGGAGTAAGCCATGCCGGTAATCCAGTCCCAGGTCGACCCGTTCAGCGCGCAGTTCGAGCAAAACCGCGCGGCGATGCTGGTGGGCATCGAGCAGGTTCGTCAGCTCGAACAGAACTTGCTGAACAAGGCTGCCGAGGCTAAAGACAAATTCGACAAACGCGGGCAATTGCTGCCGCGTGAACGCCTGAATCTGTTGCTCGATCCCGGCGCGCCGTTTCTCGAACTGGCGAGTCTGGCCGGCTATAAATTGCATGACGACAAGGACGGCAGCTCGGCCGGTGGCGGCTTGATCGCCGGGATCGGCTACGTGTCCGGCGTGCGCGTACTGGTGGTGGCAAACAACAGCGCGATCAAAGGCGGGACCATTTCCCCCAGCGGTCTGAAAAAATCCCTGCGCCTGCAACAGATCGCCATGGAAAACAAAGTGCCGGTCATCACCCTCGCCGAAAGCGGCGGCGCCAACCTCAATTACGCCGCCGAGATTTTCGTCGAAGGCGCGCGCAGTTTTGCCAATCAGGCGCGGATGTCGGCGATGGGGCTGCCGCAGATTACCGTGGTGCACGGCTCGGCCACGGCGGGCGGCGCCTATCAGCCGGGTTTGTCGGATTACGTGGTGGTGGTGCGCGGCAAAGCCAAGCTGTTTCTCGCCGGCCCGCCGCTGCTGAAAGCCGCTACCGGCGAGGTCGCCACCGATGAAGAATTGGGCGGCGCCGAGATGCATGCGCAAACCGCCGGCACCGCCGAATACCTCGCCGAAAACGATGCCGATGGCGTGCGTCAGGTGCGCGAAATAGTCGGCATGTTGCCGTGGAATGAGCAACTGCAGTGGTTACCCGAACGGCACTGGCAGGCACCGCTCTATCCCATCGACGAGTTGCTCGGGCTGATCCCGGATGACCCGAAAAAGCCCTACGACGTGCGCGAAATCATTGCGCGGATTGCCGACGCGTCGAACTTCCTCGAATTCAAAGGCGAGTTCGATCAGCAAACCGTCTGCGGCCATGTGCACATAGAAGGCCGCGCCTGCGGATTTATCGGCAATAACGGCCCGATCACGCCCAAGGGTGCAAGCAAGGCTGCGCAATTTATCCAGCTGTGCGACCAGAGCCAGACGCCGCTGCTGTTTTTCCATAACACCACCGGTTTCATGGTTGGCACCGAGTCGGAACAGCAAGGTGTGATCAAACACGGCGCGAAGATGATTCAAGCGGTGGCCAATGCTCGCGTGCCCAAATTGACCATCGTCGTCGGCGGCTCGTATGGCGCCGGCAACTATGCCATGTGCGGTCGCGGCCTCGACCCGCGCTTCATTTTTGCCTGGCCCAACAGCCGCACGGCGGTCATGGGCGGCGCGCAGGCCGGCAAGGTGTTGCGAATCGTCACCGAAGCCAAGCAGCTCAAGGACGGCCTGGTGCCGGACCCGAAAATGCTCGACATGCTCGAACACGTCACCGCGCAAAAACTCGACAGCCAGTCCACCGCGCTCTACGGCAGCGCCAATTTGTGGGACGACGGTTTGATCGACCCGCGCGACACCCGGACGTTGCTCGGTTACTTGCTGGATATCTGTCACGAAGCCGAAGTGCGACCGCTGCAAACCAACAGTTTCGGCGTCGCCCGGTTCTAGGTCGGCCCAAGGAGAACAATAAAAATGATCTTCACTCAGGAACACCAGGCCCTGCGCCGCACCGTCCGCCAATTCGTCGACCACGAGATCAATCCGCACGTCGAGGAATGGGAAAAGGCCGGACGTTTTCCGATCCACGAGATCTTCCGCAAGGCTGGCGATCTCGGTTTGCTGGGTATCTCCAAACCGGAAAAATTCGGTGGCATGGGCCTTGACTACAGCTATTCAATCGTCGCCGCCGAAGAGTTCGGCACTATTCATTGCGGCGGGATTCCGATGTCGATCGGCGTGCAGACCGACATGTGCACCCCGGCACTGGCACGGTTTGGCTCGGACGAGTTACGCGAAGAGTTTCTGCGCCCGGCGATCAGCGGCGAGCAAGTGGGTTGCATCGGCGTTTCTGAAGTCGGCGCCGGTTCCGACGTCGCCGGGCTGAAAACCACCGCGCGCAAGGACGGCGACGATTACGTGATCAACGGCAGCAAAATGTGGATCACCAACTCGCCAAGCGCCGATTTCATCTGCCTGTTGGCGAACACCTCCGAGGACAAACCGCACGTCAACAAATCGCTGATCATGCTGCCGATGAACACCCCGGGCATCAGCCTCAGCGGCCATCTGGACAAGCTCGGCATGCGCAGTTCGGAAACCGCGCAGGTGTTTTTCGATGACGTGCGCGTGCCGCAACGCAACCGCATCGGCCACGAAGGCGCGGGGTTCATGATGCAAATGCTGCAGTTCCAGGAAGAACGCCTGTTCGGCGCGGCGAACATGATCAAAGGCCTCGAATACTGCATCGACAGCACCATCGAATACTGCAAGGAACGCAAAACCTTCGGCAACGCGCTGATCGACAATCAGGTAATTCACTTCCGCCTCGCCGAACTGCAAACCGAAATCGAATGCCTGCGCGCGCTGGTCTATCAGGCCACCGAGCAATACATCAAAGGACAGGACGTCACGCGGCTGGCGTCGATGGCCAAACTCAAGGCCGGGCGACTCGGCCGCGAAGTCAGCGACAGTTGCCTGCAATATTGGGGCGGCATGGGTTTCATGTGGGACAACCCGGTGGCCCGCGCCTACCGCGATGTGCGGCTGGTCTCGATTGGCGGCGGCGCTGACGAAATCATGCTCGGGATCATCTGCAAACTCATGGGCATCCTGCCGGGGAAGAAGAAATGAGTAACCTGCCGGATTGCCAGACGCTGCTGCTCGAACTGCACAACGGCGTGCTGCACCTGACCCTCAATCGACCGCAAAGCCGCAACGCCATGAGCTTGCAGATGGTCGCCGAACTGCGCGCGGTGTTTGCCGCAGTGCGTGAAGACCGCAGCGTTCGCGCCTTGGTCATTGGCGGCGCGGGCGGGCACTTTTGCGCCGGCGCCGACATCAAGGACATGGCCAACGCCCGCGCCGAAGGGCCGGACGCTTATCGCGATTTGAACCGCGCGTTCGGTGCGCTGCTGCAAGAGGTGCAACACGCGCCGCAAGTGGTGATCAGCGTGCTGCAAGGTGCGGTGCTCGGCGGCGGATTTGGCCTGGCGTGTGTCAGCGATGTGGCGCTGGCCGATCATCAGGCGCAATTCGGTTTGCCGGAAACCAGCCTCGGATTACTCCCGGCGCAGATCGCACCGTTTGTGGTCCAGCGCATCGGCCTGACGCAGGCGCGCCGGTTGGCGCTGACGGCGGCGCGGTTCGATGGCGTTCAGGCAAAACGTCTGGGGCTGGTGCATTTTGTCGAGCATGATCCGCAAGCGCTGGCCGAACGTCTCGAAGAGGTGTTGGCGCATGTGCTGTGCTGCGCGCCGGAGGCCAACGCGCTGACCAAAAAACTGTTGCTGGCGAGCGCCGGCGAGCCAGCCGATGCGCTGCTCGATCAAGCGGCGCAGTGGTTCAGCGACGCGGTGAAGGGTGATGAAGGGGTCGAGGGAACCATGGCGTTTGTGCAAAAACGCAAGCCGGGGTGGGCGCCTTAAAAAGCTTCGCGGGCAAGCCTCGCTCCTACAGGAAATATATTCCTCTGTAGGAGCGAGGCTTGCCCGCGAAGAAGCCCTGAAATTCACCGCATAAACCAAGGGAAATCCCCCATGCCCGGATTCAACAAAATCCTGATCGCCAACCGCGGTGAAATCGCCTGCCGCATCCAGCGCACCGCCCAGGCTCTGGGCTATCGCACCGTCGCCGTGTTCAGCGATGCCGACGCCGATGCTCTGCACGTGCAAATGGCCGACCAGGCAGTGAACATCGGCGCCGCTGCGGTGCAGCAGTCCTACCTGAATATCCCGGCGATCATCGACGCCGCGCGCCGCAGCGGTGCCGAGGCAATTCACCCCGGTTATGGCTTCCTTTCCGAAAATGCCGGGTTCGCCCTCGCCTGTCAGCAGGCCGGCCTGATTTTTATCGGCCCCAGCCCGCAAGCGATCGAATTGATGGGCAGCAAACGCCTGTCGAAACTCGCCATGCTCGATGCAGGGGTGCCCTGTATCAAAGGCTATCAGGGCGCCGAGCAGGACGACGCGACCCTCAGCCGCGAAGCCGAAAGCATCGGTTATCCGCTGATGATCAAGGCCAGTGCCGGCGGCGGCGGACGCGGCATGCGCCTGGTGCACGAGGCCAGCGAATTGCTCGAACAACTGCGCACCGCGCGCTCGGAAGCACTGAATGGTTTTGGCAGCGCTGAACTGATTCTCGAACAGGCGCTGATCGATCCGCGCCACGTTGAAGTCCAGGTCTTCGGCGACCAGCACGGCAACCTTATTTACCTCGGAGAACGCGACTGTTCGATCCAGCGCCGCCACCAGAAGGTCATCGAGGAAGCGCCGTGCCCGGTGATGACCGCCGAACTGCGCCACGCCATGGGCGAAGCGGCGCTCAAGGCCGGACGCGCGGTGAATTACGTCGGCGCCGGCACCGTCGAATTCCTCCTCGATGCGCGCGGGCAATTCTACTTTCTGGAAATGAACACGCGCCTGCAAGTGGAGCACCCGGTCACCGAACTGATCACCGGTCTCGACCTCGTGGCGTGGCAGTTGCACGTCGCCGAAGGATTGCCCTTGCCGCTGAGTCAGGAGCAGGTGCAACTCACTGGACATGCGATCGAAGTGCGTTTGTACGCCGAAGACCCGGCCCAGGGTTTCCTTCCGCAAACCGGGCACATCAATGCCTGGGAACCGGCACTGCAAAGCGGCGTGCGGATCGACCATGGTTTGTTCGAGGGCCAGCAGGTCAGCGCTTTTTATGACCCGCTGCTCGGCAAACTGATCGCCCATGGCGCGACCCGCGAAGAAGCCCGGCGCAAGTTACTACGGGCCGTGCAGGACAGCGTTTTGCTCGGCGTGCAAAGCAATCAGCGGCTGCTCGCCAGCCTGCTGCAACACCCGCAATTCATCAGCGGCGAATTCAGCACCGGGTTTATCCCCACGCACTTTGCCGAGCACCCTTGCCTCCATCCTCATGTTGCAAGCGCCGAAGAATTGGCCCTTGCCACGGCGCTGCTGTACCAGGCCGGCGCGCAACAGCACCCTGCCCCGCGCGCCGGTTGGCGCAACAACGCCAGCGTGCCGCTGCACTATCGCCTCGGCGCCGAAGAGCAAAATTGGACGGTGGAGTTGCACGCCGTCGCCGACGAGCCGTATCGCTTGCAGGTCGGTGAGCGTGCAGTGGACCTGCAGATCGTTCACAGCGATGGCCGCTGGGCCACCGTCGAGATCGATGGCATGCGCCAGCGTCACGCCTATCGTCTCGATGGCCGACAATTGTGGCTGTTCACCCGCCCCGGCAGTTTGCGCCTGGAAGATCGCACGCAATCAGCGGTCAGCAGTCAGGCCAGCGTCAGCTCCGGCACGCTCAAGGCACCGATGGACGGGGCGATTGTCGATGTATTGGTCAGCGAGGGCAGCACGGTCAGCAAAGGCCAGCTGCTGGTGGTGCTGGAAGCCATGAAAATGGAGCATCCGCTGAAATCCGGCATCGACGGCGTGCTCAAACGCTTGCAGGTACGGGTCGGCGATCAGGTAAAAAATCGGCAGATTTTGCTGGAGGTCGAATAACGCGCTAGGCGGATGCGTCGGGTTTGGCTACGCTCAAGCCCAATCAAGACGCGGATACCAGGAACCCTGCAATGCCTCACTGGTTGGTCATTGATCTGGAAGCCACCACCGATGAGGGCGGCTGGCCAGTCACAGAGATGGAAATCATTGAAATCGGTGCCACGCTGGTGGACCGCAAGGGTCGCGAACTGGACCAGTTCCAGCGTTTCGTGCGCCCCACGCGGCGACCGTTGCTGACACCGTTTTGCCGGGAACTGACGCACATAACCCAGGCCAATATCGACAGCGCGCAGCCGCTGACCGAGGTCTGGGCGGCGTTCGAGCGCTGGCTCGGCCAGCATCATCCACGCGTGGAGGGCTGGGCCAGTTGGGGGGATTACGACCGGCAACAACTGGTTCAGGAATGGCAACGCCTGCAACTCTCGAGTTTTTTGAGCCAGGTGCCGCACATGAACCTCAAGCAGCGTTTCGCCAAGGCGCGGCGCCTGGACCGGCCGCTGGGGCTTAATGGCGCACTGCAACTGGCGGGCATGCAGTTCACCGGGCAGCAGCATCGGGCACTCGAAGATGCGCGTAATACCGCGCGATTATTGCCGCTGGTTCTGCCCCTTCAGGAAAGGTGACGAGTCCCGGGGCCTTGTGCATACTGGCCGGCCCTTTCAAGCCCTTTTCGAGGAATCGCCCATGTTTAAAGTCAACGAGTACTTCGACGGCACCGTCAAGTCGATCGCCTTTGGCACCGCTGAAGGTCCGGCGACCATCGGCGTCATGGCCCCGGGCGAATACGAATTCGGCACTGCGCAACGCGAAATCATGCACGTCGTCACCGGCGCCCTGAGCGTGAAACTGCCGGACAGCACCGACTGGGAAACCTTCGCCGCTGGCAGCCAGTTCAACGTGCCGGCCAACAGCAAGTTCCAATTGAAAGTCGCGGTCGACACCGCTTACCTGTGCGAATACCGCGGCTGAACCCACGGGTTTCACAGCGACAAAAAAAATGCCCGTGTCTTTGGACACGGGCATTTTTCTATTCCGGGGCAGTGATTTGTTTATTCGAGGATGGTCACCGGCATGCCGACTTCCAGGCGACCGTTGCCGTCATTGACCAGGTTCTGCCCGAACATCGCGCCGTCGGCCTGAGCCCGGTATTTTTGCAGTGTCGCCAACGGCTCGCGATCGGTGCTGCGTTCGCCGGTCTGCGGATCGATCGTGGTCAGGATGCATCGCGAACATGGCTTGACCACGCGGAATTCGACATCGCCGATACGAATGCGCTTCCAGCCGTCCTCGGCAAAAGCGTCGCTGCCCTCGATCACCAGGTTGGGTCGAAAACGCAACATTTCCAGCGGCCGCCCGACCTTGCTCGACAAGTCTTGCAGCGACGCCTGGCCAATCAGCAACAGCGGAAAACCATCAGCGAACGCCACTTGGTCATCGTCTCTGCCGTAACCGGACTGGGTGGTGCGCGCGCGATCCAGCGGAATCTGCACCAGCCGCGTCGGTTTGCCGATGAATTCGCTGACCCAGGCTCCGGCCTCGTCCCCGGCATCCGGCACGCGCAGGGTGTCTTTGAAGATGGTGATGCCGCGCAGTTCCGCGTCGGCGCTCGGCAGGCCAATGTTGATCGTTGAATGCCCCGGAGCGTTGAGGGTCAGGCCGCCGTCGGCATTCCACAGTGCCGACAACTGGCTCATCTGCCCGACCGTGCGCTGGGTCAGAAACCGCCCGCTGGCCTCGTCGACCAGCATCCAGCGTCGATCACCGTCCAAACCCAGCTTATCGAGGCCGATCTGTTGCAGGGCCTCAGCCTTGGCGGATTTCAACGGATAACGGTAAAGCGCGCTCAGACGCAGCATGGCCAGCTCTCGGGTGATCCAAACGCCACCCTATACGAGCTTCATCAGTGAATCAAAGACTGAAAACCGCACGCGAGAAAAAACCTTGTAGGAGCGAGCCTGCTCGCGATGGCGTCGGGACAGTCAACACTGATGCTGAATGTAATAACGCTATCGCGAGCAGGCTCGCTCCTGGATGGCCTGTGTTTTTGTCAGGCGGACACTTCGTCGAGCATCAGGCGCTGGCGCACCACGTCGACGAGTTTGTCCGGCTGGAATTTGGAGAGGAAGTTATCGCAGCCGACCTTCTTCACCATCGAGTCGTTGAAGCTGCCGGACAGCGACGTGTGCAACACCACATAGAGGCCGCGCAAACGCGGGTCGTTGCGGATTTCCGTGGTCAGGCGATAACCGTCCATCTCCGGCATTTCCGCGTCAGTGAAGATCATCAGCAACTTGTCAGTCATGACCACACCGGTGTCGGCCCAAGCCTTGAGCATGTTCAGCGCTTTCAAACCGTCGCTGGCGATGTGCATTTTCACCCCCAACTGGCCGAGGGTGTCGCGCAATTGCGAGAGCGCCACGTTGGAATCGTCGACCAGCAGCACTTCACGACCGCGCGCGCGTTCCAGCACCGGGTCATCGAGTTTTTCCTTGGACACCTTGGCGTTGTACGGGACGATTTCGGCGAGGACTTTTTCGACGTCGATGATTTCCACCAACTGCTCATCGACCTTGCTGATCGCGGTCAGGTAATGCTGGCGGCCGGCGCTGGTCGGCGGCGGCAGGATCGCTTCCCAGTTCATGTTGACGATGCGGTCGACGCCGCCGACCAGAAACGCCTGCACCGAACGGTTGTACTCGGTGACGATGATAGTGCTGGTCGGACTCGGCACCAGCGGACGCATGCCGATCGCCTGCGACAGGTCAATCACCGGCAGCGTCTGTCCACGCAGGTTGACCACGCCGCAGACGAACGGGTGACGCTGCGGCATCAGGGTCAACTTCGGCAGTTGCAATACTTCCTGAACCTTGAACACGTTGATCGCGAACAATTGCCGTCCGGCCAAACGGAACATGAGAATTTCCAGGCGATTCTCACCCACCAGTTGCGTGCGTTGGTCTACCGTGTCGAGAATGCCGGCCATCAATGACTCCTGGGCTTGTTCGAATGAATTCACTAAAGAGGGTTATCGGCTGTTATTGCCGGAGCTTGACCCTCTTACAAAATGCCACGCACGGGCATTGATGTCACATTAACATCATGGTTTACTGGCGCCGCAATTTCATCTGCCTCATCCCCTCCCCGGCGCGACCACGGTTTGCACGTTGAGTTCCCCTGTGTAAGGGATTCCCCTAGAAACGATCAGGCCCAACCTGATGTTCGCAATATCCAATAGCCATTAATGTGACGCCATTCTCATTGCATGAACGGAGTCAGGCTTTTGTGTGCGATCGCAGTTCAGTGGCCCTCCACGCTTTCGAATTATCCGGAACACGCAACCGCGTGCCGAATTTCGCTTGCGCGACAGCGGGCGATTATCGCCACACACGACATTCCCTCATCTGACATGACGTGGTGGAGCTAAGCATGCCTTACGACCCTAAAGAAGGCGCTCAACGCGTTTGCGATTTTCTCGTCGAGGCTGGAATGCTGCTGGCCAAGTCCGAAGAATGTTTCAGTCATTTGCAATTGATCAGCAATGACGCGGACGCCATCGACTGCATGCTCAGCACCCTGCTGAAGCTGGCGAACAAGGCTGATGCGCTAGGGCTGCAAGCAATCTCCGAATTTTCGCTGCACATTCATGGTTTGCTCAACCATGCCCAACAGCACACCGCCCTGCATCAACATGCCCTTGAGGCATTGAAAGACTGCTTGACGCTGCTGGCCTGGCAACTCGAACTGGTCGATCCCGTCACCGGCCAATTGAGCCTCGATGACAGCGAGCAGAACGCGCTGATCGAAGCCTTCGCCTATCAGGTCGGACAACGGCGCTTTCAAGCTCAGGCACACGCCAAACCGCTGACTCTCGTGGGCTACTCAGGGCGCCAAGCCTGACATTCGCCGCCCAATGACCTCTCCTGTGATTGCGCGAACTTGAAGCATTTGGCGCAATTTCATTCTCGCCAACCACACATCACACATTTTATTTGTAGGCACTGTCCGTCAGACCTCAGGTAATACCTGATTGCCTTACATTTGATGGCAACCGTCATCTCTTCGCTTAAACAAAACCCAACTTGTCCAATATGGAACTAACGTCCAACTCAGCGGCATTTTTGACTGTTTGGACATATATACCAACCGCGACCAACGGTATGTTAAGTGGTAGTATGCCGGCGATTAGTTGACTTCAATTAATGGCACATTGACTCCTGACAGGCGCAGTCCGCAGGTTTCCCGGACGGCATCCCGCCCGGCGTTTTTGCCCGTTGAAGTCTGCGATTTATCCTGACCGTTTTTCCCACAGGGGCCCGTCAGCCAGCGTTGACCGGTCTGCCCGCAGCGAACATTCATTGGCTCCATCCGCTATGTACGCCAGCCTCAAGTCAATCACCACGTGGCCACCCTCCCGCGAAAACGCGCGACGGTTCACGCTCTTGCTGTGTGCCGCTTCAGCATTCGGCAGCTTGCTGGTTTATGGACTTTCCGCGCACTTGCCCCTGCCATTGTTGTTGCTCAACATCGCTGCGTTGACGTGTGTCTGGGTTGGCCATCGTATATCGCGCAAGTCGATCAAGTTCCAGCCGCAGGAATTGGCCGACAAACTGCTGCAAGTCCAGGAAAACGAGCGGCATCGACTCAGTCGCGAACTGCACGACGATATCGGCCAGTTGCTGACGGCGGCAAAACTGCAGAGTGAATGGCTTAAACGGCGCATGCCCGAAGACCTGCAAGGGCAATGTTCGCTGCTCTGCGAAACCCTTGAAGAAACCCTGACCAAGGTCCGCGACGTTTCCGCCATCCTCAATCCACGGCAACTGGCCAGCCTCGGCCTGGAAGCCAGCCTTCGCGCGCATCTGCTCAGGACGCTGGCCAACACGTCGGTGCACTGGAGCCTGGAATGCCACCAGCGGCTGACCGGTCTTCCGGAAGAAATGGCCGTGACCGCGTTCCGGATTACTCAGGAAGCGGTGACCAATATACTGCGCCACGCCGAGGCGAAAAATTTGCTGGTGCGTGTGCAACGCTTGCCCAAGGGCCTGACGCTGCTGATCAGCGATGATGGACAAGGCTTTGCGCCAGCGGCCAACCCCGGGCGCGAGGGGCAACGTGGAATGGCCGGGATGTCGGAACGGATCGATCAGTTGGGCGGGACGTTGACCGTGACCAGCGAGCCGGGCAAAGGCACTCAAATCGAAGCACTTCTGCCCTGGGCGCCGCGCGCGCTCGAGCGGGCCAGTACGAATAAGGTTATGCGTTGACTTGTAACTTACTTCTGGTTGATGACCATTCACTGATTCGGGCCGGCGTGCGCGCCTTGGTCCTGGATATTCCCGGTTACGCCGTCGTCGGCGAGGCCAATGACGGCTCGCAACTGCTGGAGATGGTCGAACAGCTGTCGCCGGACATTATCTTGCTGGATATTTCCATGAAGGAAACCGGCGGCCTCGAAGCGTTGCAGCGGCTGAAACTGGTGCGCCCGCAAAGCAAAGTGCTGATCCTTTCGATGCACACCGATCCGAGCCTGATCATGCAGGCGCTGGAGTCGGGCGCGCACGGTTATTTGCTCAAGGACACCACCGCCACCGAGCTCGAACACGCGCTGGAAGCCTTGCGCAATGACGAGCGCTACCTGAGCCCGGCGATTGCCCACACGGTGATCAATCAGGCACTGACGCGCAATCAGAAGCACCAGCCAGCCGTGCCGGACATGCACAATCTGACCGCACGCCAATTGGAAATCCTTCGCCTGATCGTGCGCGGCAAGTCAACGCGGGAGATCGCCAACGGGTTGGGCCTGAGCATCAAAACCGTCGAGACCCACCGCTCGCAGATCATGAAACGCTTGCAGATCTACGACGTGGCGGGCCTCGTGCTGTTCGCGGTGCGCGAGCAGATCATCAGTCTGGACGACTGATCTGAGTCGATGAGCTGAGCAAAGGCGAATTCGCCGGCAAATGCACGCGCAACGCCGACGGACGTGCCTCGAAACGCAAATTCTCGCCTTCCAGCGGTTCGCCATCGAGGTTGATGTGCAGGCCTTCCGCGACTTTGATCTCGACCCACGGCAACCGCGCCCGCACGAACATATTGTCGATACCAAAACCATCCGCCAGCAGGTTGCGCAACGTGCCGACCACCTCTTGCGGCGCGGGCAGAATACTGATGTCCAGCAGCCCATCGTCGACTACAGCCTCAGGACACAACACGCGACCGCCGCCGGCCTGACGACCGTTCCCGATGCCCAGCGCCAGCAGTTCGCCACTCCAGTGGAAATCCGGCCCTTGCAACTCGCCATAGGCGGCATGCAACTCGCTGAAACGCGATAAGCCGGTGAATAGGTACGCGGCGCCGCCGAGGATCTTCTTCAGGTCTTCCGAGGTATTGGCCGTGACATTACTGCCAAAACCACCGGTAGCCATGTTGAGGAAAACCTGACCGTCGACGGTGCCCAGATCGATCGCGCTCGGCGGGCTGTCCAAGAGCGCCAGCGCTTCGGCCGGTTCCAGGGAAATTCCGGCAGCGCGGGCAAAGTCGTTGGCCGTGCCCAGCGGCAGCAGCACCAGACTGGCCTCGCTGGAATGCGCCGCCAATGCTTCGGCGATATCGCGCAACGTGCCGTCGCCACCACCGGCGATGACCTGCGTGTACCCGGCCGCCAGCGCTTCGTCCACCAGGCGCGCGGCATCACCGCCCTCCCAGGTCAGCCGCACGGCCAAGTCCCAGCCTTCTTCGCGCTTGGCTACAACCGCCGCGCGCACATCCTCGTTGAGTGCCTGCTTGCCATGCAGAATCAACAGCGCCTTGCGCTCACCCATTGCCATCACTCCCATGATTGGAATCCGTATGAAATATATTGACCTCTGCGCCACGCAAAAAAGTCGGCATAACTTGAATTAATTCAGGGGCGCGGCATGGCAGGTCCTACAAGGCGGTATTTTTTCTTACAAAACCTGACGAATTGGCCTAATTGACCGACCTCGGTGATTGGTACACCTTGGGCGCCAGACGCCTCAGTCTTCACAAAACAACCCACAAGGATGTGCAGCCAATGAGTACCACTGTTTTAAGAAACCAGCAGTCTGAATTCAACAACAGCAATGCAAAACCCAATGGAGCAGCTGATATGGAACCGCGCGTCGTGGAACTGGAGACACACCTCAAGTACATCCGCAGAGATATGGAAGAAGTGCGTGGCGACGTCAAATCGATCAAACACCGACTGGCTTACTCGGCCGGCGCTATCGCAGTCATGCTCGGGCTTGTGGGATGGATCGCCAACAGCCGGTTCGATCACATACTGACACTTCTGGCCAACTGACCGGCCGAGGTGAAGGGCTCAAGTGACGCAAGGCCCGGCGGCTTAACCGGACCCGCGTCGACACGCATCAGGCCAGCACTTCACTCAGTGGAATGAAGTTGACCCAGTCACCTTCAACCAGCGTGCGGTCCTCCAGCACTTCAACCAGGCCCTCGGCCCACGCTGCGCTGCGCAGGACGCCGGAGCTCTGATTGCGATAGATGATGGCTCGTCCGTTTTCGAGGCGACCGCGCAGGTATTCCCTGCGATTGCCAGCCTTGGGCCAGACGAACCCTGCCGGCACCTGAAATTTCAGCGGCTCGACGTCTGCCACGCCCTGACGGCGCAACAGATAAGGCCGGGCCAGCAACGCAAAGGTCACGAGGGTCGATGCCGGGTTGCCCGGCAAACCAATCACTGGCACGCCACGGAAATGTCCGAACGTCAGCGGTTTGCCGGGTTTGATCGCGAGCTTCCACAAGGTCAGTTCGCCCTCCTCGCGCAAGGCGATGCCGAGGAAATCGGCTTCACCCACCGAGACACCACCGGTGGACAGAATCAGGTCGACATCCGCCAGCTCACCCAGACGCTGGCGGGTAATCTCCAGATCATCCACGAGGATGCCGGCATCAATCACTTCACAGCCCAGACGCTGCAACCAACTGCAGAGCAACACACGATTGCTGTTGTAGATTTGTCCGGGGCCCAAGGCTTGGCCGGGCTCGACCAGCTCATCGCCGGTCGACAGCACCGCAACACGGACCTTGCGCACCACCTCCAGCTCGGCGCATCCCAGGGATGCCGCCAAGCCTTGCTCGATGGGTCCGAGACGCGTGCCGGCGGACAAGACCAATTCGCCGACCGTGGTCTCCTGACCTTGCGGACGAATGTTCTGGCCGGGGGACATGGCCTCGGTGAAACGCACGCGCTCATCTGCGAGAACCTCGGCGTTTTCCTGCATCTCGACGCAGTCGGCGCCGGCAGGCACGGGAGCGCCGGTGAAGATTCGGGCACAGGTGCCGGGTTGCAGGGGTTGCGGCGCCTGACCGGCGAAAATCCGCTGGCTGACCACCAGCGGTTCGCCGCCCCAGTCAGCCGTGCACAAGGCATACCCGTCCATGGCGCTGTTGGGCCATGGCGGCAGGTCCAGCGTCGAGATCAGATCGTCCGCCAGCACCCGCCCTTCAACCTGCGCCAACGGCAAGCGTTCACGCTCACGAATCGGCGCCGCTTCGGCCATTTCCAGCAAACGCGCCAACGCTACCTCGACCGGCAGCAAACTGCCGGTCTTGCCCGGCTTACCCGCGGGATTCACAGGGAGCCGCCTGTTTCAGATGAGGGACAAAATTGCACGGCCGGTGCCGCGAATCGAGTTGTTCGGCAAGAATGCCATCCCAACCGGTACGCACAGCGTTGGTCGAACCCGGCAGGCAGCAGACCAGCGTGCCGTTGGCCAGACCGGCCAATGCGCGCGATTGCACGGTCGACGTGCCGATGTCGGCCACAGAGATCTGCCGGAACAATTCACCAAAACCATCGACCTGTTTATCCAGCAGGCAGCTCACCGCTTCCGGTGTGCTGTCGCGACCGGTAAATCCGGTGCCGCCAGTGATCAGCACGACTTGCACCACGTCGTCGGCAATCCAGGTCGCGACTTGCGCACGAATTTTGTACAGGTCATCTTTGAGCAACACCCGCGCCGCCAGGTTGTGTCCGGCCGCGCTCAGGCGGTCAACGAAGACCTGGCCCGAGGTGTCGGTTTCCAGGGTACGGGTGTCACTGACAGTCAGCACCGCGATGTTCAGCGGCGCGAAAGGTACATCAGCCTTGGCTTTCATAGGCTCGTCCAGTTGTAGGGGAAACAGCCCGGTGTTATATCACAGCGCCCGGTTTTTTCGCCGCCCCCAAGGAGAGCTGTCATGACTTCGAATTCATCCCTGCCGCCCTGCTCGATTCTGCTGCTGGCGGGCGGGCGCGGCCAGCGCATGGGAGGTCAGGACAAGGGGCTGATCGAATGGCATGGCGAACCGTTGATTGCGCATCTGCAACGCAAGACCCGCGGGCTGAGTGACGACCTGATCATCTCCTGTAACCGCAACCAGGAAAAATACGCGCCGTATGCCGATCAATTGGTTGGCGATGACCTGGCTGATTTCCCTGGCCCGCTGGCGGGAATTCGTGCCGGTTTGAAAGCCGCGCGCCATGCTCATTTGCTGGTACTGCCCTGCGATGTGCCGCGGATCGATGCCGCGCTGCTGCACGGCATGCGTGAAAACGCCGCAGAACATCCGGACAAACCGCTGATGTTGCGCCACGGCGACCATTGGGAACCGCTGCTTTGCATTATTCCCGTGGCCCTCGCGCCGGCATTCGAAAAAGCCTGGAACGAAGGCGAACGCAGCCCCGGCAGAATCATGCGGCAACTGGGCGCCACAGCCCTGCAATGCCCGGACAATGACCCTCGGCTGGCGAACCTGAACACACCAGACCTGTTAAGTGCACACAACACTGTGTCAGACTGACAAGAGAAGGAACTTGCGTGCATCGCATACGTCTACAAGCTCAGTAATCAAAAGTATTCATTTTCGGAGACACACTCATGACTCAACGGACCCTCGCCACTTTCATGCTCGCACTGGGCCTCGCTACCCTCGCTGGTTGCGCATCGCCAACCGTGCTTACCTTGAATGATGGTCGTGAAATCCAGGCCGTCGACCAGCCGAAATACGACGAAGAGTCGGGCTTCTACGAGTTCGAACAGTTGGACGGCAAGCAAACTCGCATCAACAAGGATCAGGTTCGTACCGTTAAAGAGCTGTAATCTTTGCGGCGACAACCCGATACGAAAAAGCCCGCTGAATGCGGGCTTTTTCATGCCTGAAAGAAAGTCTCGGCAGCCATCACCACTGCAAGGTGATGGCGCTCTCGAAACTGCGTTCCTCACCGGTGACCGGATCAACGAAACGCAATCCCTGAGCCAGCAGTTTCAAAGGATTGGCATAGTCATCCTCGACATCCTTGAGCACCTGCGGATAGAACGGGTCATTGCAAATGCTCGCGCCCAGCGCGGTCATGTGCACCCGCAACTGATGCTTCTTGCCGGTCACCGGGTACAAACCGTAGCGCCAGAGCTCGCCGTTTTTTTCCCTGACCTCGACCGCCGTCTCGGTGTTGCTCACACCCGGACCTTCCTGCATGCGGAAGAACGGTTCGCCATCGACCAGCCGACTCTTGTGGATCAACGGAAACGACAATTCGGGTAATGCCGGAGCAATCGCCTCGTAACGCTTTTCGATTTGTCTGGTAGGAAACAGTGACTGGTACGCCGAACGGGTTTGAGGATTGGCAGAAAACAACACCAGCCCTGCCGTGTGCCGATCGATGCGATGCAATGGCACCAGATGCGGGTTATCCAACCGATGGATCAAGCGCCGCAGCAAGGTCTGTTCGACGTATTCGCCCGCAGGCGTTACTGGCAGGAAATGCGGTTTATCCGCGACCACCAAGTGCTCATCGGCGTAAAGAATCGTCTCGACCACCGGAATCGGTTTTTCATCCGGCACTTCACGGAAGTAGTGAATGCGCAGGCCTTCCTTGTAGGGCAGATCCAGCGCAATCGGCAGGCCTTGGCCGTCGAGGACACGTCCGCGCGCAATGCGATCCAGCCATTGCTCGCGACCGATGGCACGGAAGTGCTCGCACAGGCAATCGAGCACAGTCAGCCACGGGCCCGGTGGCAAATAGAGGGTGCTGGCCTGGCTGTGCGCCGCGGAAAAACTTGTAGTGGACATTCGAACGCTCTAACCCTCGATACAGAGCGGCATTATCCAACAGCCGCCAGATCGAACCTAGCGCAGATTCTTCACGCCGGGATCGATTGCGCGCGCGCCGCCGCTTCGGTGAACTCCTTGAGCCAGCGCAAGACATCCACCGCCTCCCAGCGACCTGGATCGTACAGCGCGTACAACAGACCTTGATAACCCACGACGTCGAGTTGCCGGTGATAACCCGCGCGCTGGAACAAGGCTTCGATCTCGGCGAAGCAAGTGTTGAAGTGCAGCTTGTTGAAAGGGGTTTTACCCTCGGTAACCAGGCCATCCAGACGCAATTCGGCCACCGCATCGCGCACCACATCGACCGACATCCGGTTCACGCTGTTCTTTAATTGTTCGACATTGACCACGGCTCATCCCTCTGACTAGCGGGATCACCTGGCCGAATCCAAACAAGAGGGACGCAAGGCAGGCAATCCGAATAACTGTACGAACATACAGTAACCGAATAACCCGTTTTGCGCCAACCGAGGAATCCAGCGCCGCGACGGATGGAACCGCCTAGCGCAAAAACGCGACCACTTGCGCGGCATCGAACGGCCAGTCAAGTTCGGCGCCGTTATCCAGACGCCGCAGCACCGGAATACGCAAACCGTAGTCCTCGACCCAGGCCTCGTTTTCCGCGATATCGACCAGCTCCACCATCAATCCGTGCTCGACCAAGGGCATTAATTCTTTTTCGGCAACTTCGCAGAGATGGCAACCCAAGGTGCCGAACAGCTGACATTCAGGAGGCATGACAAATTACCTGGAAAATTAGGCTTTCATTCTAGGCCGCGCATTCGCGCTGAGCCAGTCGCCATAGGGCGTGGAGAGGTCCTGGCGATCAATTTCAAAAGGTTTCGGCAATTCCCTGACTCACATCATTAGCACTGATTGCGCAATCGGCGATGCTCGGCACTTTTTTACCTCTACGCTTGGGTAGCTCAACCCTGTCATCGGAGTTTCAAGTGTTTGCCAACCTGTTGATCATCCTCGCCTCCTCGCTGGTGGTGATTGCCCTGTTTCGCCGTTTGCGTTTGCCGCCGGTGCTGGGCTACCTGTGCGTGGGATTGATGGTCGGGCCGACGGCTTTCAATTGGGTGAACGAAAGTGAAGAACTGCCGGACCTCGCCGAACTCGGGGTGGTATTCCTGCTGTTCTCGTTGGGGTTGGAGTTTTCGCTGTCGAAGATGCTCGCCCTGCGCCAAGTGGTGTTCGGCCTCGGCAGCCTGCAGGTGCTGCTTTGCGCGACGGCGCTGGGCGGCTCGTTGATCCTCTTCGGCATGGCGGTAACCCCGGCGCTGTTGCTCGGTGCAGGGCTGGCGTTATCGTCGACAGCGATTGTCAGTAAGGAACTGAGCAGCCTTGGCGAGATTTTCAGCAGCCACGGCCAGAATGCGATTGGCGTGTTGCTGTTTCAGGACGTGGTGGCGGTGTTGCTGCTGACTCTGGTTCCGGTGTTCGCCGGTCATGGCGAGCAAGTCTGGTATCTGGCGTTGCCGCTGACGCTCGGCAAAACCGTTCTACTGTTCGTCGGCCTGCTGCTGGCCAGTCGCTGGCTGCTGCCGCGCTTGTTTCAGGAAGTCGCAGCCTCGCGCTCCGCCGAGCTGTTTGTGCTGCTGGCGCTGGTCATCGTGTTGCTGACCGCGTGGCTGACGCACCTGCTCGGACTCTCCCCGGCCCTCGGCGCGTTTCTCGCCAGCATGCTGCTGGGCGAGAGCCATTATCGGCATCAGATCGAGGCCGACATCCGCCCGTTCCGCGACATATTGCTCGGGTTGTTTTTCGTCAGTATCGGCATGTTGATCGACTTGCAGCTGTTTGCCAGCGACGGCCTGCTCATCCTCGGCATGACCCTCGGTCTGCTGATGATCAAGGGCAGCGTCGTCGCGCTGCTGGTGAAATGGCGCGGCAGCGACAGCGAAACCGCTTGGCGCAGTGGTCTGGCATTGGCCCAGGGTGGCGAATTCTGTTTTGCCTTGATGGCGCAAATGCAGCAGAACCAGATGATGCCTGCGGACCTCGGTGGTTTGCTGCTGGCGGCGACGTTCTGCTCGATGCTGGTCACGCCGCTGTTATTGCGCGCCGCACCGACGATCGCCGCACGCCTGCACCGTAAACCCAACGAAGAAGCCAAACTCGATGAAATCACTGCGCTGACTGCCACGCTGCAGGGCCACGTGGTGATTTGTGGTTACGGACGCGTCGGCCAATCCATCGGCCGTTTCCTGCACAACGCGCAACAGACCTACATCGCTTTGGACAACGACCCGGTACGCGTTCAACAAGCCACCGCGGGCGATAGCAGCGTGCATTACGGCGACTCGCGCCGCGGCGAATTGCTCGTCGCTGTCGGTCTGGAGCGCGCGCGGTTGCTGGTTATCGCCGTGGATAATGCCGACATCGCCCTGCTGGTGCTCAAGGAGGCACGCCGCTGCAACCCAAGCGTGCCGATTCTGGTGCGCACCCGCGACGACAGTTATTCGGCCGATTTGAAAGCGGCCGGCGCCACTGAAGTGGTGCCCGAGTTATTGGAGTCGAGCCTGATGCTCGCCTCGCATGCGTTGATCATGCTGGGCCTGCCGGCGCATCAAGTGCAGGAGCGCGTCGATCAGGTCCGGCATGATCGTTATCGCCTGCTGCACAAGTTTTACCCCGGCGCCGAAGATGAAGAAAACTAGTCCTGGCTCACCGCGCCGATCTTGTGCACCGACAAGTCCGCGCCGTAATACTCCTCTTCCTGACTCAGGCGCAAACCATGCAATGCCTTGATCGTGCCGTACACCGCAAAACCGCCGGCCAACGCCACGAAGACGCCGACCGAGGTGCCGATCAACTGGCTGATCAGGCTGACGCCGCCCAATCCGCCCAACGCCGATTGACCGAAAATGCCGCAGGCAATCCCGCCCCAGACGCCGCACAAACCGTGCAACGGCCAAACGCCGAGGACATCGTCGATACGCCATTTGCCCTGAGCGGCGGTGAAGCACCAGACAAACAATGCCCCGGCGATTATGCCGGTGACCAGTGCGCCGACCGGGTGCATCAGGTCGGAACCGGCGCAGATTGCTACCAGCCCGGCCAGCGGGCCGTTGTGCAAGAAGCCGGGGTCATTGCGGCCGACGATCAACGCCGCGACGGTGCCGCCGACCATGGCCATCAGCGAGTTCACCGCCACCAGGCCGCTGACGCCTTGCAGGGTCTGCGCGCTCATCACGTTGAAGCCGAACCAGCCGACAATCAGAATCCACGAGCCCAGCGCCAGGAATGGAATACTCGACGGCGCGAACGCCACCAGTCGCCCATCGCGATAACGTCCCTGCCGTGGCCCCAGCAACAGCACCGCCGCCAGCGCCAGCCAACCGCCCATGGCGTGCACCACCACCGAGCCGGCGAAGTCATGAAAACTGGCGCCGAAGCGTTCGAGCAACCAAGCTTGCAAACCGTAGTTGCCGTTCCAGATCATGCCTTCGAAAAACGGGTAGATGAACGCAACGATCAGCGCCGTCGCGCACAATTGCGGAACGAAGCGCGCACGCTCGGCGATGCCCCCGGAAATGATCGCCGGGATCGCCGCAGCAAAGGTCAGCAGGAAAAAGAACTTCACCAGTCCATAGCCGTGATCGGCAGTGAGCACCGCCGCCGGTTGCATGAAAGTCACACCGTAGGAAATCCAGTAGCCTATAAAGAAATAGGCCAAGGTCGAAATGGCAAAGTCGCTGAGGATCTTCGACAAGGCATTGACCTGGTTTTTCTGGCGCACCGTGCCGACTTCCAGAAACGCAAAACCGGCGTGCATGGCCAGCACCATGACTGCACCGATCAGAATGAACAACGTATTGGAGCTATGGACCAGCGTGGCCACAGCGCTTTGCAGATTTTCCATGGGGTTGGCAGACCTGAAGGCTAAAAAAGCACCAAAGCAGTTCGCGCGGTCATTCAGTGCACCAAGTTGCGGCCAAGTGCGATCAACGTATTGATTGCAATGAACCGCTTTGGCGCACAAGGTCACAACCTTTGCGCGGGTTTCGATTATTTGAGTTATGGTTTTGCTCAAATCATGCCCAGCAACAGCGCAACGGCGCGGGCTGACGCACCATGGCATAGCAAATGTTGTACCAGTCATTTGTAGTGAACCTTCACGCAAGGCTCATACTCGAACGCATCAGAAGTCACTTACGGAGATTCACCATGGCCAGCATCAAGGCAAAGACTGCTCAAGAAATCCTGATGAACGATTTTCAAACCCTGGTCAGCGATACCGAACGGTTGCTGGAACACACGGCGACCCTGGCCGGCGATCAGGCTGACGAGTTGCGCGAGCAGATCCACGACAGCCTGCTGCGTGCCCGCGAAACCTTGAAAGTCACCGAAGATTCCCTGCGCCTGCGCGGTGAGGCTGCCGTCGCTGCTACCGAAGCATACGTTCAGACCAACCCATGGCAATCGGTCGGGATCGCCGCCGGCGTCGGCTTCCTGATTGGCCTGTTGGCCACGCGGCGCTGATTATGAATATCGGCGAATCCGGCTCGTCCGCGACGGGCACAAGCTCCTCACCGCGGCGCCTCGGTGCCGCTTTTCTAGGGTTGCTGCACAGTCATGTCGAGTTGTTCGGCATCGAACTGCAGGAACAGAAAGCACGCACCGTCAGCCTGCTGCTGTTTGCCGGCCTGGCGCTGGTTTTTGCCTTGCTGCTGCTGGTGGGGCTGTCGACGCTGGTGATGATCATTTTCTGGGACACCTATCGTCTGGCCGCAATCATCGGGCTGTGCGTGTTCTACACGCTGGCGGCGATTTTCTGCGCGATGCGCCTGAAAGCGGCGATCTTCGATGAGTCCTCACCCTTCCACGGCACCCTGGAAGAATTGGCCAATGATCGGGAGCGCCTGCTGCCATGAGCCTGCCTAACCAGCCCCACAACAGTTCGCGTACCGAAATGCGCAAGGCGTTGATCCGTCTGCGCATGGAAATGCACCGCCAGGAAATCCGCCAGGAATCCCGGCAACTGCTGCAACCCCTGCAGCGGGTGCGCGGGATGACGCAAAACTTTCACGAAGGTTTCGGCATCAAGCACGCTCCGCTCTGGGGCATGGCCGCTGTGACTCTGCTCGGTTTCCTGACCGGCAAAGGCGCGAAAAGCGGCGGCGTCAGCAGCGTAACGCGCCTGGTTCGTCTGGGCACCACGCTTGGCCCGTTGATCAAACTGGTCATGCAGGGTTCCTCGCGCAAACACTGATTGCCATCATCTGGCTACATTCTTGCAATACCACCTGGATGAACCTCTTTATCGAGAGGTTCAATCCTGCGTGCCTACTCGGCGCCGGGTCCATCCAGACATAACCCCTTACTAAGGAGGCCTCGTGATCGACGGGCAACCGCTCGCCTGCTTTCAGCCGTTCATCGATACCGCCACCGGCCGTATCGCGGGCGTCGAGGCCTTGGGTCGACTGCGTCAGGCCGATGGCCAACTGACTTCGGTGGGGCCGCTGTTCGCCGACCCACGAACCCCGGCCATCGCCCTGCGCCGCCTCGATCGACAGATTCGTGACAACGCCCTGAGCCGTCTGCACGAAGCTCCGCAGGAATGGTTTCTCAGTCTGAACATGTCACCACGCTGGATCAGCCGCTTGCGCCCGGATCAAGCCTTGCCGAGCCTCAAACAACTGGCGCGCAACGGCGTCGATCCGCAGCGCATCGTTTTCGAAATCACCGAACTCGGCGGCAACAGTCAGCGCCTGGCTGAAGTGGTCGCGCGTTATCGCCAGGCGGGTGCGCGAATTGCCATCGACGATTTCGGCGCCGGTTATTCGCAACTTGATCGAGTGTTGGCGCTGCAACCGGACATTCTCAAACTCGACATGCGCCTGTTTCAGGCTGCCGCACTGGGCGGGCCGAGCAGCGAAGTGGTCAAGGCACTGGCGCAGATGGCCGAGAAAACCGGTTGCTGGATCATTGCCGAAGGCGTGGAAACCGAGGCGCAATTGAATTTCGCCCTCGAGTGCGGCTCTCGTTACGTGCAAGGCTTTTTGTTTGCCCGCGCGCAAACCGATTTCTTTGCCACCGATGCGTTTGTCGAGCAATTCGCGCAACTGCGCCAACGCTACGTGCAACGCAAACTGGTTGAGCGCGGCCAGCTGATGCACAGGCGCCGGCAGTTGGTCGAATTGATGGCGATCCTGCAGGACTGGGCGCAGACCCGCGCGCCGCTGCACGCGTTGCCGCAACTGGATGCTTTTCCGTGGCTGCTGCGCTTTTACCAGTGCGACCGCCACGGCACGCAACTGACGCCCAACCTCGAGTGGCGCAACAATTGTTGGGAAGCCGACAACCGCTATCTGGGCCATAACTGGTCGTGGCGGCCGTACTTTTATCACCTGCTCGCCGAAGGTTGGGACGAGCGTCGGCTGACGCTTTCCAACACTTATCGCGACGCCACCAGCAACCAGTATTGCCTGACGGCAGGTCAGTTTTTCGACAATGGCGAACGCTTGCTGCTGATCGACATCGACGCCGCCGGCCTGTAGTTCCGCTTGCAGCCATCGGGGCGAGACAGGACACTGGGCCATCAGTCACTAGACGGAGACAAACAGCCTTGGATTGGCAAACCCTGCTTACCCGCGAACGCCTCGGAAAGACCCTGCACAGCCCCGAAGAACTCGGCCGCAGCCCCTTTCACAAAGACCACGACCGGATCATTTTCTCCGGCGCGTTCCGCCGCCTCGGCCGCAAGACCCAAGTGCATCCGGTGTCGAGCAACGACCACATCCACACGCGCCTGACCCACTCGCTGGAAGTCAGTTGCGTCGGCCGTTCGCTGGGCATGCGCGTCGGCGAAACCATTCGCGGCGCCCTGCCCGACTGGTGCGACCCGAGCGATTTGGGCATGGTCGTGCAATCGGCCTGCCTGGCGCACGACATCGGTAATCCGCCGTTCGGCCACTCCGGCGAAGACGCGATCCGCCACTGGTTTCAGCAAGCCGCCGGGCGTGGCTGGCTCGATGCAATGAGCGAAGTCGAGCGCAACGACTTCCTCAATTTCGAAGGCAACGCCCAGGGCTTCCGTGTACTCACGCAGCTGGAATATCACCAGTTCGACGGCGGTACGCGGCTGACCTACGCGACCCTCGGCACCTATCTGAAATACCCGTGGACCGCCAAACACGCCGATTCGCTGGGTTACAAAAAGCACAAGTTCGGCTGCTACCAGAGCGAACTGCCGCTGCTGGAGCAGATCGCGCACAAGCTCGGCCTGCCGCAACTGGAAGACCAGCGTTGGGCGCGGCATCCGTTGGTGTACCTGATGGAAGCCGCCGATGACATCTGCTACGCGCTGATCGACCTCGAAGACGGCCTGGAGATGGACCTGCTGGAATATGCCGAAGTCGAATCGCTGCTGCTCGACCTGGTAGGCGACGACATTCCGGAAACCTATCGCCTGCTCGGCGCGCAGGATTCTCGCCGGCGCAAACTGGCAATCCTGCGCGGCAAAGCCATCGAGCACCTGACCAACGCTGCCGCCCGCGCCTTCGTCGAGCAGCAAGACGCCTTGCTCGCCGGCACATTGCCGGGTGATCTGGTCGAACACATGCACGGCCCGGCCAAGCGCTGCGTGCTGAATGCCAAGGACATGGCGCGCAAGAAAATCTTCCAGGACAAACGCAAGACGCTGCATGAGATCGGCGCCTACACCACGCTGGAAATTCTCCTGAATGCGTTCTGCGGCGCGGCGCTTGAACAGCACAACGGGCGCACGCCGTCGTTCAAAAGCCGTCGCGTCCTCGACCTGTTGGGCAATAACGCGCCCGATCCGCACGGCCCGCTGCATGCCTCATTCCTGCGGATGATTGATTTCATCGCCGGCATGACCGACAGCTACGCCAGCGAAATGGCTCAGGAAATGACGGGCCGCTCGGTCCACGGGTAAAAAACTGCGGATCAGCCGTGTCAGATATTTCTGACCGGCTGATTGCCGCTGTCAGACCTTCAACCGGTTTTCAACGTTCGTTGAATCGCCCCTCGTTATTGCGCCCGGCAAATGCACCGAATAACTGCCTGCCATCCTCAATCAATAGTGCGAACTGCCTCACATTATTTGATTGCGCCGCTCTCCGGAAACAGTCAAAAGCGCGCCGAAGGCCAACAAAGTAGCCTTATCGGCATACTACGGAAACAATCTGACGCTAGAAACATGTTGACCTTCGCAGCCACATGAGAAGCCATGTAACTTCAGACAATGATGTTGCGCGGTCAAGTACAGTATGTAACTTGCCCTACAGGGCTTATCGTTTTCCGATTACACAATCAGAACTTTTACTTCCCTCATGTAAAACCTAGTTAGCACGTAGCCCCTTTCTTTTTCAATTGTAGGAATTGTCCTATATTGCCGCTATAGACCCGTCAGTTCATGCGCCCCCTCATTTAACTGAGCTAAGGTGCGGCCTTTATTCGCGAACGTATGGGACTTGATTATGAACTCCGTTTTTATTGTCGACGATCACCCCGTCATCCGCCTCGCTGTTCGGATGCTATTGGAACATGAGGGTTATAAGGTCGTTGGTGAAACCGATAATGGAGTCGACGCCATGCAGATGGTTCGTGAATGCATGCCCGATCTGGTCATTCTCGACATCAGCATTCCCAAACTTGACGGCCTCGAAGTTCTCGCCCGTTTCAACGCCATGAGCACACCGCTGAAGACTCTGGTACTGACCGCGCAATGCCCGACGCTGTTCGGTATTCGCTGCATGCAATCCGGCGCTTCCGGGTATGTCTGCAAACAGGAAGACTTGAGTGAACTGGTCAGCGCGATCAAAGCTGTGCTGTCGGGTTACAACTATTTCCCCAGTCAGGCCTTGAATCCGGTACGCCCGGACGACGTGCGTTACGCCGAGCTGGAGTTATTCAAACTAGTCAATGATCGCGAGTTGATGGTCCTGCAACTTTTCGCACAAGGACGCACCAACAAGGAAATCGCCAAAGGCATGTTCCTGAGCAACAAAACGGTCAGTACTTACAAAAAACGATTGATGCAAAAACTCAAGGCGAAATCCTTGGTAGCGCTCATCGAGATGGCAAAACGTAACGCCTTAGTGTGAGAGTCAGGATGCCCAGCCGTATAAAGGATTATTTGATTAGATTGGGTGCAGGCTTGTGCCTGAGCACTTGCGCGTTCGCTGCGCATTCGAATTCCAATTTGACTGTCGAGAACTACAGCTTGTTAAGCCGCTCGGCGCACTCCCAGCTGGAAGTGCAACTGGAGCCAGCACAACGGCAATGGGCCAACAAAAAGAGCCAACTGATACTGGGCACATCGGCCCCGGATTACCCACCTTTCGACATGACGGTCAGCGGCCGCGACTATGAAGGTTTCACGGCGGACTACGCCGGGATCATCAGCCACGTCATCGACCTGCCGATCAAGGTTCAGCGCTTCGCCACGCGGCATGCCGCCATCACCGCGCTGGAAAACGGTGAGATCGATCTGCTCGGCACCGCCAACGGTTTTGAAGCACACAACCAGAACATCGAGCTGTCGCTGCCCTACGCCGTGGATCAACCGGTGCTGGTGACGCGCGAAGGCGAAACCCGCTCGCTGACCGATGGCCTCGCCGGGCTGCGGCTGAGCATGGTCTACCACTATTTGCCGCTGGCGGAAGTGCAGGCGCTGTACCCGAAGGCGGTCATCAGCGATTACCCGTCTTATCAAAACGCAATCAACGCGGTGGCTTTTGATCAGGCCGACGTCTTTCTCGGCGACACCATTTCCACGCACTACATGATCAACAAGGGTTATCTGAACAACATCCGCATGGCCAACTTCGGTAAACACGAGGCCCACGGTTTCAGCTTCGCGGTAAACAAGGACAATCCGCAGTTGCTGCAAATCGTCAACACGATCCTCAAGGCGATTCCGAGCCGCGAGCGAGAAAACATCGCCAAGCGCTGGAGTGCCGGCAGCGACATCCTGCTCACCGATCAAAAGTTGCAACTGACCGATCGCGAACAACGCTGGCTGGCCCGACATCCGGTGGTGCGCGTAGCGGTCAACGAAGCTTTTGCGCCGTTATCGTTTTTCGACAGCGAAGGCAACTTTCGCGGCGTCAGCGCCGACCTGCTGGAACTGATCCGCCTGCGTACCGGTTTGCGTTTCGACATCCAGCGCGGCCGTGGCGACAACGACATGATTGGCCAGGTCAAAGGCCACCACGCCGACCTGATCGCCGCACTGCTGCCCAGTCCGCAACGCGAAACCGAGCTGAATTTCAGCCGCCCCTATCTGGAAAATTCCTTTGTGCTGTTGACGCGCAAATCCGCCGCCAGCGCAAGCAATCTGCAGCAACTGCAAGACCAGCGTGTCGCAATCGCCCAAGGTAATCCGCTGGTGGATTACCTGCGCAACGAATACCCGCGCATCCAGTTGATCGAAACACCCGACACCTTTTACGCAGTGAAAATGCTCGCCGAGGGCCAGGTGCACGGCGCGGCGACTTCACTGGTGATCGCCAATTACTTTATTTCCTCGCGTGTCTTCGAACACAATCTGCAAATCAGCACCACGATTGGCACCCAACAAGCCGCCTTCTCGCTGGCTACCGCGCGGGACGCCCCGGAGCTCAGCGCCATTCTCGACAAAGCGCTGCTGAGCATTGCCCCCGAAGAACTTGGGGTGATCAACAGTCGCTGGCGTGGCTACTCCGCAGCGTCGGAAAAAACCTGGAACAACTTTCACCGGGCGTTTTATCAAATCGTCGCCGGTGCCGGCGTGTTGCTGCTGATTTTGATGGTGTGGAATGCCTGGATGCGCCGCCAGATCCGCCAGCGCCGGGCCGCCGAACGCGCGTTGAACGATCAATACGAATTCATGCGTTCGCTGGTCAACGGCACGCCGCACCCGATTTACGTGCGTGATCGCGAAGGGTTGCTGCAGAGCTGCAACGACAGTTATCTGGAAGTATTTCAGGCAAAACGCGAAGAGGTGATTGGCAAAAGCGTGATGCAGGGCAACATGAACAACGCCTTCGAGGCCCGGGAATATCAGGCCGATTACCAGCGAGTGGTGGCCGAAGGCACGCCGTTGATCGTCGACCGCGCGCTGCATATCGGCGGGCAGCGGCTGACGATTTATCACTGGATCATTCCTTACCGTGATTCCAGCGGCGAAGTGCAAGGGATCATCGGCGGCTGGATCGACATCAGCGAACGGCGACAACTGTTCGACAAGTTGCGCGCCGCCAAGGAACAGGCCGATGAAGCCAACCGGGCGAAAAGCACGTTCCTCGCCACCATGAGCCACGAAATCCGCACACCGATGAACGCGGTGATCGGCATGCTCGAACTGACCCTCAAACGCATGGATCGCGAGCACCCGGATCGCTCCTCGATCGACACCGCCTACAGCTCGGCGAAAGATTTGCTGGAATTGATCGGCGACATTCTCGACATCGCGCGGATCGAATCCGGCCATTTGAGCCTGAGCCCGGAGCGGGTCAATCCGGGCGAAACCGTCGCTTCGGTGGTGCGAATTTTCGACGGACTGGCGCGCCAGAAAAACTTGCGCCTGCTGCTGGTGTTCGATCCGCCGCAGCCGCCGGTCGACGTGATGCTCGACCCGCTGCGCTTCAAGCAAATCCTGTCGAATCTGGTCAGCAACGCGATCAAGTTCACCGAACGCGGTGAGGTCAGGATCAGCCTCGAATTGCTCCCCGGCGACCAACCCGACCGAACGCGCCTGCAAGTGCAAGTTCGCGACAGCGGGATCGGCATCAGCGAACAGGATCAGCAACGTCTGTTCGAGCCGTTTGCTCAGGCTGACAACACCGGGCAACTGGCCCGAGGCGGCGCTGGGCTGGGACTGGTGATCAGCCGCAGTCTGTGCGAAATGATGGGCGGCGACCTGCAGCTGAACAGTCAGCCGGGCGCGGGCACGCAGGTCAGCGTGGTGCTCGACCTGCCGACCCTGCCACCCGAGCAAGTCAATGATCGCGTTGAGCCAGAGATTGCGCTCTGCAGTACGCCGCTGAATGTGCTGGTGGTGGACGATCACCCGGCCAATCGTTTGCTCATGTGTCAGCAACTGGAGTACCTGGGACACCGCTTTACCGGTGCCGATGATGGCCAGGCCGGATTGCAATTATGGAAAAACCAGCCGTTCGATCTGGTAGTGGTGGATTGCAACATGCCGATCATGAATGGCTACGACCTGGCGTGCGCGATACGCCAACACGAACAGCAGGAGGGGCGCCCACCCTGTACCGTGCTGGGGTTTACCGCCAACGCGCAACCGGAAGAAATCCGTCGCTGCAAACAAGCCGGGATGAACGATTGCCTGTTCAAACCGCTGAGCCTGACGGCGTTGAGCCAGTGGGTCGCAGGCATTACACCCGTGCTGCGGGCGCAGCCATTCAACCTGCAAGGGCTCGACCTGTTGACCGGCGGCAATCCGCAATTGGCGCAGCGGCTGATGGCCGAATTGCTCAGCAGCAATCGCCTTGATCGTCAGGAATTGCTGGACTTGGGCTGCGTGGCGCCGGCGCGGCTGAACCGCCCGGCATTGCTCGACATGGCCCATAAAATCAAAGGCGCGGCGCGCATTGTTCAGGCCAGCCGCTTGATCGATTGCTGCGAATCCCTGGAAAAAGCCTGCCATGACGCCGCCCCGGCCGATGAGCTGGTCCGCTGCAACAAAGCCATGGACCAGGCGATGCTCGAACTGGAACAGGCATTGCTGCAACAGATAAGCCAAAACGACCCCGGCAGAACGGCTGCGCCTTAACTATGCTTGGACGCTAAGCAGTGAGTTAACCCTATGGAGAGACCTGAAATGCCCAGCCCACTGCGCCAGGATAAACGCCGATTTCCCCTGCACGTGCATATCAGCGTGATGTTCACTTTCCTGTTGCTGCTGACGGGCGTGGTGATGGGCGTTTTCAATTATCGACAAACCACACAGATCATTTTGGCGAGCAGTGAAAAGCTGTTTAATCGCATCGAACAGGATGTGCGCCTCGACCTGCAATCAACCTACGAACCGATCCAGCATTTGCTGAGTTTGCTAGCGGACATGCCGGCGACCCAAGCGCCGGCACTTGAGCAACGCCTGGCGTTGCTCAAACCGTTCAGCCAGGCGCTGAAAGACAACCCCAACCTCGCCTCACTGCACCTCGGTTACGCCAATGGCGATTTTTTCATGGTGCGGCCGCTGCGCAATGCCGAACTCAAGACCTTGTTCAAGGCCCCGGCCACCGCGGCTTATCAGGTCTGGAGCGTCGAGCGTCGGGGCGCTCAAGTCGTCTCGCAATTTGTTTTTTACGATCAGGCGCTGAATCTCATCAGCCGCCAGGAGATTCCCGGCGAAACCTACGACCCGCGCGCCCGTGCCTGGTTTACCAGCGCCCGCGCCGAGCCGGAGCAGATCACCACCGAACCCTACGTATTCTTTTCCACGCACAACGTCGGCACCACCCTGGCCCGGCGCAGCGGTGAGGGTGCGGTGCTGGGCGCCGACCTGACCCTGGCCGAGCTCTCGGCAACCCTGGCCAAACACGTGGTCACGCCGAGCACCGAGATTGTGCTGTTCGATGCCCAAGGCAATGCGATCGCCTACCCGGACAGCCGCAAACTGATCATCGACGACAACACCGCACATCTGAGTAAAGTCGCCGACCTGAGCCCCAACCTCGGCGCGCTGCTGGCCAACCCGCCGAGCGGAAAACGCCTCAACGTCGATGGCCGGCAGTGGATCGTCGCCCGCAGCCACATTCAGCAAGGAGGTCCGCAGGGGCTGCAATTGGCGCTGTTGGTGCCCGAGGATGAATTGCTCATCGACGCCTATCGCCTTCGCTGGCAAGGTGCGCTGCTGACCTTGGCGACGTTGCTGTTGTGTCTGCCGGTGGGCTGGTTGACCTCGCGGATTCTGGTCAAACCCCTGCGCGCACTGGTGCAGGAAGCCGATGCGATCCGCAGCTTTGATTTCAGCTTTCCGGCCACTCGGCGCTCGCCGGTATTGGAAGTCGATCAGCTCGGCGTATCGATGGCGCGGATGAAGGACACTCTCGGGAGCTTTTTCCAGATCACCGACAGTTTGTGCGCCGAAACGCGCTTCGCCCCGCTGCTGGAACGGGTGCTCCACGAAACCGTGAAAATCGCCCAGGCCCAGGCCGGCCTGATCTATTTGCGCGAAAGTGACGGTAATCGGATCGAGCCACAAGGCCTGGTCATCGATGGCACGCCGCAGGCACTGCCAACGTTTGGTGTTGAAGGGTATGAGTTACAGAATCTGGAGAACCCGTCGTGGTTACAGCAGTTGTCGAACGCCGACAACGTGGTGGCCAATCTCGGTTTCGACGAGGCTGGCGATCTGCGCAAAGTCTTGCTGGCGATGGAGTGCCCGCGCGTGCACTTGATCGGCATTCGCCTGCGCAACCGGCATAACGAAACCGTGGGTCTGCTGATCCTGCTGCTGGCCGACAGTGGCAACCCGGGCGACCTGGAAAAACTGCGCCCGGATCGCATTGCGTTTCTGCAAGCGGTGTCTGGCGCGGCGGCGGTGAGTATTGAAAGCCAGCGTCTGCAAGCCAGACAAAAACAACTGCTCGATGCCTTTATTCAATTGCTGGCCGGCGCCATCGACGCCAAGAGCCCCTACACCGGCGGCCATTGCCAACGCGTGCCGGCGCTGACGCTGATGCTCGCCCAGGCTGCGGCGGCCAGTCAGGCCCCGGCGTTCAGCGGCTATCGGCCGACCGAGGATGAATGGGAGGCCTTGCACATCGCCGCGTGGCTACACGATTGCGGCAAGGTGACCACGCCCGAATACGTCGTCGACAAGGCGACCAAACTGGAAACCCTCAACGATCGAATCCACGAGATCCGCACACGTTTTGAGGTGCTTAAACGCGATGTCTGGATCAGTTATTGGCAAGCGATTGCCATGGGTGGTGATGAACAGAATCTCGCCGAATCGCGCAACGCGCACCTGGCCGGGCTGGACGATGATTTCAGTTTTATCGCCCGGTGCAATCTGGGCAGCGAGGCGATGGCCGAAGCTGATTTGCAGCGGCTGAAACTGATCGCGCAACGCACCTGGACGCGCACCCTCGATGATCGGCTGGGGGTTTCGTGGGAAGAGAATCGGCGTCAGGCGCGTAACCCGGCGCCGACGCTGCCGGTCAGTGAAAGGTTGCTGGCGGACAAATCCGAACATCTGTTGGAGCGCGCCGAAAGCGAGCTGATCCCGGCCGACAATCCGTGGGGTTTCAAGCTCGATGTGCCGCAGTACAAATACAATCGCGGCGAGCTGTATAACCTGAGCATTCCACGCGGCACGCTGACTCGCGAAGAGCGCTACATCATCAATCACCACATGGTGCAAACCGTGCTGATGCTCAGCCACCTGCCCTTCCCCGGTCACTTGAGTACCGTCGCCGAAATCGCCTGTGGCCATCACGAAAAAATGGACGGCACCGGTTACCCGAAACGCTTGAAACGCGAAGAAATGAGCCTGCCGGCGCGGATGATGGCGATTGCCGATATTTTCGAGGCGCTGACGGCGGCCGATCGCCCGTACAAGAAAGCCAAATCACTCAGCGAAGCGCTGGGCATCATGGCGACAATGTGCCGCGACGCGCACATCGATCCAGAATTGTTCGGGTTGTTTATCAACGAACAGATTTACCAACAGTACGCCGACCAATTCCTCGACCCGACCCAGATCGATGAAGTGGACACGGCAAGCTTGCTGGCCAAGGCGGGATTGTAGGGGCAGCACCCGCTCGCCCACCACCCCCTGTAGGAGCTGAGCTTGCTCGCGAAAGCGGTGGGTCAGCCGACATCAATGTTGAATGTCAGGCCGCCATCGCGAGCAAGCTCGCTCCCACAGGGGATTTCCGGTGAACGCAGCATCCGCGCCCACCACCACCCCCTGTAGGAGCTGAGCTTGCTCGCGAAAGCGGTGGGTCAGCCGACATCAATGTTGAATGTGAGACCGCTATCGCGAGCAAGCTCGCTCCCACAGGGGATCTTGGGTGAACACGGAATCTGCGCCCCCCACCACCCCCTGTAGGAGCTGAGCTTGCTCGCGAACGCGGTGGGTCAGCCGACACCAATGTTGAATGTGAGACCGCTATCGCGAGCAGGCTCACTCCTACAGGTGATCTCCGGCGAACACAGCATCTGCGCCCACCACTACCCCTGTAGGAGCTGAGCTTACTCGCGAAAGCGGTGGGTCGGCCGACATCAATGTTGAATGTCAGGCCGCTATCGCGAGCAAGCTCACTCCTACAGGTGATCTACGGTGAACACGGAATCTGCGCCCACCACCACCCCCTGTAGGAGCTGAGCTTGCTCGCGATGCGGTGGGTCAGCCGACATCAATGTTGAATGTCAGGCCGCCATCGCGAGCAAGCTCACTCCTACAGGTGATCTACGGTGAACACGGAATCTGCGCCCACCACCACCCCCTGTAGGAGCTGAGCTTGCTCGCGAAGCGGTGGGTCAGCCGACATCAATGTTGAATGTGAGACCGCTATCGCGAGCAGGCTCGCTCCTACAGAAGACGCGTTTCAGCAGTCGGTCAGGCGCAGGAAGATTGCTGCCAGTTGTTCGATGCCGGTCTGGTCTTCGGCGGTGAAGCGCGCGAGTTTCGGGCTGTCGAGGTCGAGTACGCCGATCAGTCGGCCGTCCTTGACCAGTGGCACTACCAACTCGCTGTTCGACGCGCTGTCACAGGCGATGTGCCCGGGAAACGCGTGCACGTCTTCAACCAATTGCGTTTGCAGGGTGGCGGCCGCCGCGCCGCAGACGCCGCGACCGAACGGAATGCGCACGCAGGCGATCTGCCCCTGAAACGGGCCGAGCACCAGTTCTTCGTTACGATTGAGGTAAAATCCGGCCCAGTTCAAATCATCGAGCTGGTTGTACAGAAACGCCGAAAACTGCGCAGCGTTGGCGATGAAATCACGTTCATCCGCCAGCAGCGATTCCAGTTGTGCGCAGAGCATGCCGTAGCCGTCGAGGCCCTGGCCGCTTTGTTTCAGATCGATCATGCCTTGTGCTCCAACAGCTTGAGGCCCACCCAATAGCGAGCAAATTGATAGGCGCAACGGCCATTGCGATTGCCCCGGCCAGTGGCCCAACGGACCGCGAGAATATCCAGTTCTTCGGTGCGCTGCCACGCCAGGCCGGCCTTGTCGGCCAGTTGCCCGATCCAGTGCTCGACAACATCAAGGAAGTGTTCCTGGGTAAACGGATAGAACGACAGCCACAAACCAAACCGGTCCGACAACGCGATCTTGTCTTCCACCGCTTCACTGGGGTGCAGCTCGCCATCAACGCGTTTCCAGTTTTCGTTATCGCTTTCCTTTTCCGGCACCAAGTGGCGGCGGTTGGACGTGGCGTACAGCAACACATTGTCCGGCGCCTGTTCCAGCGAACCGTCGAGCACGCTCTTGAGCACGCGGTAATCGCCCTCGCCCGACTCGAACGACAGGTCATCGCAAAACAGCACAAAGCGCTGCGGCAACTTGGCGATCTGCTCGACGATGCGCGGCAGATCGGCGAGGTGATCGCGCTCGATCTCGATCAGGCGCAAACCGGCTTCGGCATGCTCGGCGAGCAAAGCGCGCACCAGCGACGATTTGCCGGTGCCGCGCGAGCCCCAGAGCAGCGCGTGGTTGGCCGGCATGCCGTCGATGAATTGTTGGGTGTTGCGGCCCAGTTGCTCGACCTGGCGGTCAACGCCGATCAGGTCGGTCAGGCGCGTGTCGAGGCTGACCTGCAACGGCAACAGGAAACCGCTGCGACCTTCGCGCTGCCAGCGCGCGGCCAGGCAATGGTGCCAGTCGATGGTTTGCCGTGGGGCCGGCAGCAACGGTTCGATACGGGCCAGAACGGCATCGGCGCGTTCAAGAAAAGCATTCAATCGGGAATCCACGTCTTCTCCTCGGGCACGTTTCACAGTAATGATGGCAAAACAGCGACTCAACACAGCATTCAACAACTCGCTCAACCCGACAGGGCTCGAGCGTGGCACCATCGGTTTCCATGCATGATCGACTATGCTTGAGCAGCGAAGGGAAACGGAAGTGGTTCAACACCCCATGGATATCAAGTTCACCCACCGGCTGTCTTACAAACAAGCCCGGCTGACCGTGCTGGTCGGTTTCATCCTGGGCACATTGCTCAGTCTGCTGCAAATAGGCATCGATTATGCCAGCGAAGACGCCTCTATCAACCGCGAAATCCTGTCGTTGCTGGAAATCAGCCATAACCCGGCATCGCGCATCGCCTACAACATCGACGCCGAACTCGCCCAGGAACTGACCATGGGCCTGCTGCGGTCGCCGGCGATCATCAGCGCGCAACTCACCGACAACACCGGCACCGTGCTCGCCAGCGTCAAACGCCAGGGCCTGCAAAGCGGCTATCGGGTGATCAGCGACTTCCTGTTTGGCGCCAATCGGCAGTTTCAGGATCGGCTCTACCTCGACCATTTGCCCGAGGAATCCCTCGGCACATTGAAGCTGGAAGTCGACACTTACTCGTTCGGCAGCCGTTTTCTGCGTCGGGCCGAAGTGACCTTGCTCAACGGTTTCGCGCGCAGCCTGCTCCTCACCGGGATCCTGCTGGCGCTGTTCTACGTGATGCTGACCAAACCATTGGTGCGAGTGATCCGCGAACTCAGCGGTCGCGATCCGCGCAGCGCCGAACCGACGTGGCTCGAATACCCGGCGGGGCATGAAAACGATGAAATCGGCGTGCTGGTGAAAGTCGCCAATCAACAGTTCGAAAACATTGCCACCGAAATCCAGCAGCGGCGCAACGCCGAAAACCGCCTGACCGACTACCTCGCGCAACTGGAAAATATCGTCTCGGCGCGCACCGCCGAGCTGAAAGCAATCAACAGCCGCCTCAGCCAATCCAATCAGGAACTGGAAGTCGCGCGCAGCACCGCGCTGGACATGGCCGAAGCGCGCTCGGCGTTTCTGGCCAACATGAGCCATGAAATTCGCACGCCGCTCAACGGTTTGCTGGGGATGATCGCGCTGTCGCTCGACGGCCCGCTGAATGCCGAGCAGCAGCAACAACTGTCGATCGCGCATGACTCGGGCAAAGTGCTGGTGGAGCTGCTCAACGATATCCTCGACCTGTCGAAATTCGATGCCGGGCAACTGGAGCTTGAGCACATTCCGTTCGACCTCGGCTCGCTGATCGAGGACACCGCCAACCTGCTCTCGCAGAACGCCGCGCCCAGCGTCGAACTGACGTGTCTGATCGATCCGCAATTCCCCGCGCTGGTCAGCGGCGACCCGACACGAGTGCGGCAGATCGTCAGCAACCTGCTGTCCAATGCACTGAAATTCACCCGGTTTGGCCGGGTCGATGTACGCCTTTCGATGTTTGAGGATGGCGTGCGCATCGAAGTCTGCGACACCGGCATCGGCATCGCCCAGGACGCGCAGGTGAGAATCTTCCAGCCGTTCACCCAGGCCGGCGCCGGGATTACCCGCCAATTTGGCGGCACCGGGTTGGGCCTGGCGCTGACCTATAACCTGTGCGAAGCGATGCAGGGGCGGCTGACCATCAGCTCCGAAGCCGGGTTCGGCAGCCAGTTTTGCGCCGACTTGCCATTACCCTGCCACACCCGCGCGATTGCGCCGCAGCCGCTACAGGGCAAAATTGTCGCGATTACGGCGGCGAGCAGCGGCCTGGCAGAATTGTTGAAAGGCTTGTTGCCGTTGTGGGGACTTGATTATCAGCAGCGTTCGATCGAAGACTCGATGCTCGGTCTGGAGCCCGATGTGCTGATCACCGACTGCCCGGAATGCCTGTTCAACCTGCGAGCGACGCTGAAAGCGCCGATTCTGCTGGTCACCGCTTATGGCAGTTTCATGCCCAGCGAAGAGGCCGCCGCGCTCGCGCCATTGCAGCAACAGGCGCGACCACTGGCGCGCAACGCCTTGTATCAGACGCTGCGCCGGGTTTTGCATCCGGACACCACGACCAGCAACGATGCGCGCCTCGAAACCCTGACGCCGCAACGGCGCGGCCGGGTGTTGCTGGTCGAGGACAACCCGGTCAATCAATTGGTCGCCAAAGGCATGCTTGGCAAACTCGGCTGCGAAGTTGTGGTGGCAGCGCATGGCGCCGAAGCGCTGGATCAACTGGAAGTGGGTGAATTCGACTTGGTGCTGATGGACTGCAACATGCCGGTGATGGATGGCTACGAAGCCAGCCGCCACATTCGCCGCAGCGGGCGCTGGCCCGAGTTGCCGATTGTCGCACTGACTGCCAACGCCATGTCCGAAGAACGTGAACGCTGCCGGGTGGCGGGCATGAGCGACTATCTGGCCAAACCGTTTCGCCGCGAAGAACTGGCCGCCCTGCTCGACTTGTGGATACCGACTACCCCAGCGCCTTGATCTGCCCGAGTAATTGGTCGAGGCCGTCGCGCAGTTCGTTCAGGCGATTCAGGTCAACGCCGCTGTCGCACAACAGCCGCGCCTTGAGCGGCCCGACCTGCTCGCGCAGGGCTTTGCCGTTTGGCGTCAGGCTCAAGTGCACTTCGCGCTCGTCCCGCGCCGAACGCTGGCGCTGCACCAGTTGCAGTTGCTCAAGGCGTTTGAGCAACGGCGTCAGCGTCCCGGAATCCAGCGCCAGGCGTTCGCCCAACGCCTTGACGGTCGGCTGCTCGGGCGCTGCTTCCTGCCATTCCCACAACACCAGCATCGCCAGGTATTGCGGATACGTCAGGCCGAGTTGATCAAGCATCGGCTTATAGCCACGAATTACCGCCCGAGAAGCGGCATACAGCTTGAAACACAGCTGGCTGTCGAGTTTCAGCGCATCGGCCGACATCTCGTTCATTTGAGCAGGGCTTCGATCTCGGCGCTCATGTCCTGCGGCTTGGTGGTCGGGGCGAAGCGCTTGACCAACTGGCCATCCTTGCCGATCAGGAACTTGGTGAAATTCCACTTGATGCCTTCGGAGCCGAGCAGGCCTGGGGCGCGTTTCTTCAATTGCACGAACAGCGGATGAGCGTCGGAACCATTGACGTCGATCTTCTTGAACAACGGGAAACTCACGCCGTAGTTCAGTTCACAGAACTCGGAAATCGCACCTTCGTTGCCCGGTTCCTGTTTACCGAACTGGTTGCAGGGAAACCCGAGCACCACCAAGCCTTGGTCTTTGTAAGTCTGCCAAAGCTGTTCGAGGCCTTTGTATTGCAGGGTGAAACCGCACTTGCTCGCGGTGTTGACCACCAGCACGGCTTTGCCGGCGAAGTCGGAAAGGGTTTTCTGTTCACCCTTGATGGTGGTCACCGGGATGCTCAGCAAGTTGTCGCTCATGGTTCGAAGCTCCAGACGCAAGAAGAAGCGCTGAACATAGCGAGCAATTGAATTGTGTGCAATTTAAATTATCAACGGTCTCCTGTAGGAGCAGAGCTTGCTCGCGAAAGCGTCAGGTCATTCAACATCAGCGTTGGATGTCAGGACCTCTTCGCGAGCAAGCTCTGCTCCTACAAGGTTTTGCGTCAGGTGCGGGGAACCAGGTCCAGGCACACCGAGTTGATGCAATAACGCAGGCCGGTCGGCGGCGGGCCGTCGGGGAACACGTGGCCCAAATGCGCATCGCATTTTCCGCAGACCACTTCAGTGCGGATCATGCCGTGGCTGACGTCACGGATCTCGACCATCGCACTGTCGCCGATCGGCGCGTAGAAACTCGGCCAGCCACACCCGGAATCAAACTTGGTTTTCGAATCGAACAACGGCTCGTTGCAACAGATGCAGTGGTAAACGCCGTCGATTTTGCTGTCGTTGTACTTGCCGGAAAACGGCCGTTCGGTGCCCTTGAGGCGGCAAACGTTGTACTGCTCCGGATCGAGCATCGACTTCCATTCTTCCAGGGTTTTTTCCAACTTTTCCATCATCACACCTCAGCAGCTGAAAAAGCCCGATCTGTACCTTTTCCACGGATCGGGCGGCACGTATGATTGCGCCTCGTCAAACGCCAGTCTGGCAGCCCGTCCCCGCGCATTCAAACGGATTATGAGTGTCGCCTTCGAAGGCGTCAGGCCTGTGCGCATCACGCAGGATTCCCAGTACGGTTGTACACGCGCCGCCTGGATCGTTCATTTTCGGGAACACATCGCCATGCAGGTCAGCAAATCGAACAAGCTCGCCAACGTCTGCTACGACATTCGCGGCCCAGTGCTCAAGCACGCCAAACGCCTGGAAGAGGAAGGCCATCGCATCCTCAAGCTGAACATCGGCAACCCGGCGCCTTTTGGTTTCGAAGCGCCGGATGAAATCCTCCAGGACGTCATCCGCAACCTGCCGACCGCCCAGGGCTACAGCGATTCCAAAGGCCTGTTCAGCGCACGCAAAGCGGTGATGCAGTATTACCAGCAGAAGCAGGTCGAAGGCGTCGGCATCGAGGACATTTACCTCGGCAACGGCGTTTCCGAGCTGATCGTGATGTCGATGCAGGCGCTGCTCAACAATGGCGACGAAGTGCTGGTGCCGGCGCCCGACTATCCGTTGTGGACCGCCGCCGTCAGCCTGGCGGGCGGTAATCCGGTGCATTACCTGTGCGATGAGGGCGCCGACTGGTTCCCCGACCTGGCCGACATCAAAGCCAAAATCACCCCGAACACCAAGGCCCTGGTGATCATCAACCCGAACAACCCGACGGGCGCGGTGTACTCCAGAGAAGTGTTGCTGGGCATGCTCGAACTGGCGCGCTCGCACAATCTGGTGGTGTTCTCCGACGAGATTTACGACAAGATCCTGTACGACGATGCCGTGCACATCTGCACCGCTTCGCTGGCGCCGGACCTGCTGTGCCTGACCTTCAACGGGCTGTCGAAGTCGTACCGCGTCGCTGGTTTCCGTTCTGGCTGGATCGCCATTTCCGGGCCGAAACACCACGCCCAGAGCTACATCGAAGGCATCGACATGCTGGCCAACATGCGCCTGTGTGCCAACGTCCCGAGCCAGCATGCGATTCAGACTGCGCTCGGTGGTTATCAGAGCATCAATGATCTGGTGTTGCCGCAAGGGCGTTTGCTGGAACAGCGCAATCGTACGTGGGAATTGCTCAACGACATCCCCGGCGTGACTTGCGTCAAACCGATGGGCGCGCTGTATGCGTTCCCGCGGATCGACCCGAAAGTCTGCCCGATTCACAACGACGAGAAGTTCGTGCTCGACCTGCTGCTCTCCGAAAAGCTGCTGGTGGTTCAGGGCACGGCGTTCAACTGGCCATGGCCGGATCACTTCCGAGTCGTCACCCTGCCCCGCGTCGACGAGCTGGATCAGGCCATCGGCCGCATCGGCAACTTCCTCAAGACCTATCGTCAGTAAGCTGAAATCCGCCGTGCGACGCCATTTTCTGTCGCACGGTGATTGATTCAGCAACACATCTCTGCCCCCAGCCACCCTTTCTGCTTGTCACCGCTGTCATGTGACGAATTCTGCGTTCGCGCCTAATAAAGACTGGGGTTTGCAGGTCAATCGGTTGACGAACTTTTCCTGCAACTGCGCAGGAAATGTCCTGCACGATGCTGAACCATGGCTGTAGGACACAGTTTGAAATAGTCACCCGGTTGAATAGCACGGTGCAGCACCTTATATACCCCGCAGTACGCTACATCTTTAGCATGAGGAGATTTCTACAACCATGATGCGCATCCTGCTGTTTTTGGCCACTAACCTGGCGGTCGTGCTGATAGCCAGCATCACCCTGAGCCTTTTTGGCTTCAACGGGTTCATGGCGGCCAACGGGGTTGATCTCAACCTCAATCAGCTGCTGATTTTCTGTGCTGTGTTTGGTTTTGCCGGTTCGCTGTTCTCGCTGTTCATCTCCAAGTGGATGGCGAAGATGAGCACCAGCACCCAGATCATCAGCCAGCCGCGCACCCGTCACGAACAATGGCTGCTGCAGACCGTTGAACAACTGTCGCGCGAAGCCGGGATCAAGATGCCCGAGGTCGGGATTTTCCCGGCCTACGAGGCCAACGCGTTCGCCACTGGCTGGAACAAGAACGACGCGCTGGTCGCGGTCAGCCAGGGCTTGCTCGAGCGGTTCTCGCCGGATGAAGTGAAAGCCGTGCTGGCCCACGAAATCGGCCACGTCGCCAACGGTGACATGGTCACCCTGGCGCTGATTCAAGGCGTGGTGAACACCTTCGTGATGTTCTTCGCGCGAATCATCGGCAACTTTGTCGACAAGGTGATTTTCAAGAACGAAGAAGGCCAGGGCATCGCCTATTACGTGGCGACGATTTTCGCCGAACTGGTGCTGGGCATTCTCGCCAGCTCGATCGTCATGTGGTTCTCGCGCAAACGCGAATTCCGCGCCGACGAAGCCGGCGCTCGCTTGGCCGGGACCAACTCGATGATCAGCGCGTTGCAACGCCTGCGGGCCGAACAGGGCTTGCCGGTGCACATGCCGGACACCTTGAGCGCGTTCGGCATCAACGGCGGCATCAAGCAAGGGTTTGCTCGTATGTTCATGAGCCACCCGCCGCTGGAAGAGCGCATTGACGCGCTGCGTCGTCGGGGCTGAAAGGCTTCGCCATAAATGAAAAGGCCCGCATCGAATGCGGGCCTTTTTTTGTCTGCATAGCTGTGTGGTTTGCCTTCGGGCCCCTTCGCGAGCAGGCTCGCTCCTACAGTGGATTTGTGTTCGATCACAGAGATGTGATTCAACGCATTCAACTGTAGGAGCGAGCCTGCTCGCGATAGGGCCAGTGAAGTCAGCACACCTTAATGAGTGGAAACCCGATAAATCCGCTCCTCCAGCCGCGTAACCCCACTCTCGACAAATTTCACGCTCGCGCCCAGCACATCCTGGTCTTCGAGAATCTTCAATTGCCACGACGCGCTGAACAGTCGCTGCACTTCATCATCGAGCACCGCGAACGGCGGGCCGTCCTTCTGGATCTGGTCGTAGTCGAGGGTTATCAGCAATCCCAGCGAATCCTTCGGCAGAATCCGCGTCAGGTGCTCGGCGTATTGCTCGCGCATCTTCGGCGGCAGGGCGATCAGCGCCGCGCGGTCGTACAACGCGCTGCAATCGGCGACATCGCCGGCGGTCAGCGCGAAGAAGTCACCGCACCAGATTTCGATGGAGCCCGCGCGATAGACGGTGAACGGCCCTTGATCGCTGACGTCCGGGTCAAATTGATGCTCGTGGAAAAAGTCCTCCACGGCTTTTTCCGATAACTCGATGCCCAACACCTCGTGCCCGCATTTGGCCAGCCACAACAGGTCCAGGCTTTTCCCACACAGCGGCACCAATACCCGCGCGCCCTCTTCCAGGCCGAGTTGCGGCCAATACCGTTGCAGATATGGATTCACTTCCGGCAGGTGAAAGCCGATCTGATTCGACGTCCACCGCTTGTGCCAAAACTCCGGCTGCATAATTAATCCCGAAAATTCGATCAAAAGACCCTAAAACTTATATTAGATTTAGATCAATGATCTGACTGAAGATGACGCCATCTTACCCCTCAGGAGCTCTTTCATGTTCCCCAGCCTGTACATATCCCATGGTTCGCCGATGTTGGCACTCGAACCTGGCGCAAGCGGCCCTGCCCTGACGCGCCTCGCAGCGCAGTTGCCCAAGCCCAAAGCCATTGTGATTGTGTCGGCGCATTGGGAAAGCAACGAGTTGCTGGTCAGCGGCAATCCACAACCGGAAACCTGGCATGACTTCGGCGGCTTCCCCAAGGCCTTGTTCGAGGTGCAATACCCGGCGCCGGGCGATCCGCAACTGGCGGCCGAGGTGATCGAACTGTTGAACGCCAATGACCTGCCGGCGCGCATCGACGCCCGACGACCATTCGATCACGGGGTCTGGGTGCCGTTGTCATTGATGTACCCGCAGGCGGATATTGCGGTGGTGCAAGTCTCACTGCCGACTCGTGGCGGCCCGGCGCTGCAAACCCGTGTCGGGCAGGCGCTGCAGAGTTTGCGCCAGCATGGCGTGCTGCTGATCGGTTCCGGCAGCATCACTCACAATTTGCGCGAGCTGGACTGGCACGCCGGCCCGGAGAGCGTCGAGCCGTGGGCCAAGGTGTTCCGCGACTGGATGATTGAGAAACTCGCGGCGAACGATGAAGCGGCGCTGCACGATTATCGCCAGCAAGCGCCGAATGCCGCGCGCAATCATCCGAGTGACGAGCATTTGCTGCCGCTGTACTTTGCGCGCGGCGCGGGAGGTGAATTCGCGATTGCCCATCAGGGGTTCACTATGGGCGCATTGGGCATGGACATTTATCGCTTTGGCTGACCGGTAGACCGATGGGGACCCTGGGTCTTCAGCCAAACCCAAATAGCAGGCCAAAAAAAATCCCCGAACCAGTCGGGGATTTTTTATGTTCGATCAATCAGCTCAAGAGCCGATCAATCTTCGCGATAGCGACGCAGCTTCAACTGCTTGCCAGCAACGCGAGTGTCCTTCAGCTTGGTCAGGAGTTTCTCCAGACCATCTTCCGGCAGCTCGACGAGGCTGAAGCTGTCACGCACCTGGATGCGACCGATTGCTTCGCGAGCCAGACCACCTTCATTGAGGATGGCGCCCAGCAGGTTTTTCGCAGCGATACCATCACGCGCGCCCAGCGCGGTACGGCAACGTGCACGACCTTCGGCCAATGCAACCGGAGCACGACGCTCACGATCACCACGGTCCGGACGATCACCGGTACGCTCTGGACGATCGCCACGCGGTGCGTTGTTCGGCACCAGTGGACGTTCTTTCTCGATTGCAGCCAGGGTCAACGCCTGAGCGTTGGTAGCCTTGCGCAGCAGAGCAGCGGCCAGTGCACGCGGGGTGCAACCGATGTCGGCGGTCAGGCGATCAAGCAGATCACCGTGAGTCGATTCGGCATCGGCAACCAGTGGCGACAGGCTGTTGGTCAATTTCTTGATGCGTGCATCGAGAACAGCTTGTGCGTCCGGCAGGCGAACTTCGGCAACTTTCTGCCCGGTTACGCGCTCGATCACTTGCAGCATGCGGCGCTCACGTGGAGTCACCAGCAACAATGCACGACCTTCGCGACCGGCACGGCCAGTACGGCCGATACGGTGAACGTACGATTCCGGATCGTACGGCATGTCAACGTTGAACACGTGAGTGATGCGCGGAACGTCCAGACCACGAGCAGCAACGTCGGTCGCTACAACGATGTCCAGACGGCCATCCTTGAGGGATTCGATCACGCGCTCACGTTGGTTCTGAGCAATGTCACCGTTCAGCGCAGCGGCTTTGTAGCCTTTGGCTTCCAGGGCACTGGCCAGGTCCAGGGTCGCTTGCTTGGTGCGCACGAACATGATCAGGGCGTCGAAGTCTTCGACTTCCAGCAGGCTCAATACAGCCGAGGTCTTCTGGTCAGCGTGAACCAACAGGTGAGCCTGTTCGATCGCGGTAACGGTCTGAGTCTTGGTCTGGATTTTCACGTGCTGCGGATCACGCAGGTGACGCTCGGCAATCGCGCGGATCGACTGCGGCAGGGTCGCCGAGAACAATACGGTTTGACGGGTTGCAGGCAACGACTTGAAGATGACTTCCAGGTCGTCCATGAAGCCGAGTTTGAGCATTTCGTCCGCTTCGTCGAGAACCAGGTGGTTCACGGTAGCGAGGACTTTTTCGTCACGACGCAGGTGGTCGCACAGACGGCCCGGAGTGGCGACAACGATCTGTGCGCCATTACGGATTGCTTTCAGTTGTGGGCCCATCGGGGCGCCGCCGTAAACGGCCACAACGGTAACGCCCGGCATTTGCTTGGCGTAGGTTTCGAAAGCGGTTGCTACTTGCAGCGCCAACTCACGGGTTGGCGCCAGGATCAGGGCTTGCGGCTCGCGCTTGGCAGGATCGATGCGATGCAGAATAGGCAGTGCGAACGCGGCGGTTTTACCGGTACCGGTTTGCGCTTGGCCAATCATGTCGTGGCCGGCCATGATGATCGGGATCGATTGCTGCTGAATAGCCGAAGGTTCTTCGTAGCCAGTCGCGATGACGGCTGCAAGAATATTCGGATTAAGATTAAAAGCGGCGAAGCCGCCGGTTTCCTGGGTCATGGGTCTGCCTCTAAGTGCATCCGCAAAGACCCATGCTCCAAAGCTGCGCATGCCGTGTAAGACTCAAGAGTCGCCCTGGCTGCTTTGTCGGCGGGGATTTGCGAAAACGAATGAATGAAAAAGATTCGTCAAGGGAGAGTCCGCTGTGCGGACGTGCAGCCGAAGCTGACTTCGGGGAATTGCGCTACCTAAACGCGGCCCGGTTAAAGGCCGGCGCGCACTATACCGGAATTCGCCCAAAAAGGGAGCATTATTTGTCGGAAAACTGACGGATACACGGTTGTGTCACAGACTTTGCGGATAATCGCGCAAGCGTCTATTTTTCAAAGGCCCGGCCCTGCTGGCGATGGCGCTAAAACGATTCACCCGAGGTGTCCCGACCTTTGGTCTTGCCGTACTCACC